>NZ_DEPM01000287.1:670-41618 GCF_002358775.1 Martelella sp. UBA3392 | reverse complement strand
CGGCTCGGCCTGAAGGAATTGTCGCAGTAATCCTTTCCTGATAGGATACTCCTTACAATTTCCGCGGAGTAAGGAAACTGAAGATGAGCGTGTATTACGGCACATTGACTTCGAAGGGGCAGACGACGATTCCCGCTGAAGTGCGCCAGATGCTGAATCTGAAGCCGGGCGACCGTATCCGCTACATCATCCGCGACGGCGAAATCATCGTGCGGGCGAAGAACAGGCAGGCGAGCGACCTCAAGGGCCGCTTCCACGATGCCGACAGGGAGCCGGTCACGCTGGAAGACATGAAAGACGCCGTCGGTGAGGCGGTTGCAGAACATGTCGCCGAGCGGTCATGATCGGCCTCGATACCAATATACTGCTTCGGCTGGTTCTGCAGGACGACGCCGAGCAATGCCGGCGGGTGGACCGGCTGATGGAAAGCTTGCCGGAGCGCGGGCCGGGCTATATCAACGCCATCACGCTGATGGAGTTTTCCTGGTTCCTGAGGAAGCGGCTGAGGGTGGGACGCGCCGAACTTGCAGCGGCGATCGCAGATCTTCTGGAAGCGCGCGATATCGAGGTCGAGGATGAATGGCAGGTTGAAGAGGCGCTGGATCTGATGAACCGTACGCCGGCCGAATTTCCCGATATCCTGATCGCGCTTCGAAACACAAAATCCGGCTGCCATGCCACGATGACGCTCGACCGCGCCGCAGCCGCCGCCATACCGGGAATGGAATTGTTGACATGAGTGAAGCCGACCGCCTGATTTCGCCGGACAAGCGCGGGGAAGACCTCGATGCGGCGCTGAGGCCGCAGACGCTGGACGATTTCACCGGCCAGGCGGAGGCGCGCGCCAATCTGAAGGTGTTCATCGAGGCCGCGAAACGGCGGAGCGAAGCGCTGGACCATGTGCTGTTCGTCGGCCCGCCGGGGCTGGGCAAGACCACGCTTGCCCAGATCATGGCCAAGGAACTCGGCGTCAATTTCCGCTCGACCTCGGGCCCGGTGATCGCCAAGGCCGGCGATCTGGCGGCCCTTCTGACCAATCTCGAAGAGCGCGACGTGCTGTTCATCGACGAAATCCACCGGCTCAATCCCGCGGTCGAGGAAATCCTCTATCCGGCGATGGAGGATTTCCAGCTCGACCTGATCATCGGCGAGGGCCCGGCGGCGCGTTCGGTGAAGATCGACCTGTCGAAATTCACGCTGGTTGCGGCCACCACGCGGCTCGGCCTGCTGACGACGCCGCTGCGCGACCGGTTCGGCATCCCCGTCCGGCTCAATTTCTACACCGTCGAGGAACTGGAGCTGATCATCCGCCGCGGAGCGCGGCTGATGGGGCTTGGCATGAGCGATGACGGCGCGCGCGAGATCGCCAGGCGCGCGCGCGGCACGCCGCGCATCGCCGGCCGGCTGCTGCGGCGGGTGCGCGATTTCGCCGAAGTGGCGGACGCGCCCGGCGTGAGCCGCGCGATCGCCGACGAGGCGCTGACGCGGCTTGAGGTCGACCATATGGGGCTCGACCAGCTCGACCGGCGCTATCTCAACATGATCTGCCAGCATTTCGGCGGCGGGCCTGTGGGGATCGAGACGATCGCGGCGGGGCTTTCCGAGCCGCGCGACGCAATCGAGGATATCATCGAGCCCTACATGATCCAGCAGGGCCTGATCCAGCGCACCCCCCGCGGGCGGGTGATGACGGCAACGGCGTGGAAACATCTCGGCCTCACGCCCCCGAAGGACGCCGATCTCACCCAGTTCCGCCTGTTCGACGAAGGCGAGTGACCACCGGTTCTGCAGTGCCTCAGATGGCTTCGCGCGCCGCCAGAACCTCGGCGGCCAGCGCCCGGGTGATGCGGCGGTTGCGCGACAGCGCCAGCTTGTCGATCTGATCGACGATCTGGCTTGCGGCATCGAGCGAGCGCTCCATGCGCGTGACGACATAGGCGACGAGCCGGTCGTCGACTTCGAGCTGGCGGTCGGCGAACAGTTTGAAGATCACCTGTTGCAGCAGCGCGTCATCCGGCGCGCCGATTTCCACCGTGGTGGCGGCGGCAAGCCGGGATTTCAGGTCGGGCAGCGAGAGCGACCAGAGTTGCGGCAGCGAGCGTGCGGTGATCAGCAGACTGCCGCCATGCTGACGCACGGTGTTGATCAGGTGAAACAGCCCGGTCTCATCAAAGGCCTCGCGGTCGGCATCCTCGAACAGGAACGCGCCGTGGCGGGCAGCGACCGGCCGCCCTTCCCTCAATTCCACCGTCACCGGGCGGGCCTGGCTTAGCCCCTTCCAGATGGTCGAAAGATGGGTCTTGCCCGATCCCGGCGGACCGACAAGCACGGTAACCGGCGTATGCCAGTGCGGCCAGCGGTCGATAAGGTCGATCGCCGGCATGATCGACCGCGAGATCAACAGGTGATCGCGGTCGGCCGCCGGGTCGTGGCCAAGCTCCAGCGGCAACTGCATCGCTTTTTCACGCAGCACGGTCAGGCTCACTTCCCCTCTTCAACAACCGGCGAAGGCTCTTCGGCATGGTGCTCGATGCCGTCCCAGTAGAGATCGCTGGTGAGATAGCGATCGATCGCGAAGCGCACCAGCACGCCGACGGCCGCCGACACCGGCACCGCGACCAAGAGGCCGACAAAGCCGAACAGCACGCCGAAGGCGAACAGGGCGAACATCAGCCAGACCGGATGCAGCCGGACGCTGGAGCCGACCAGCTTGGGCTGCAGCACATTGCCTTCCAGAAACTGGCCGAACAGATAGATCCCGAAGATCAGCGCGATCATCCAGAAATCCGGCCAGAACTGGAACAGCGCCACGCCCATGGACAGGATCAGGCCGGAGGTCGAGCCGAGATAGGGAATGAAGCTGACAAGACCGGCGAAAATCCCGATCAGGGCCCCGAAATTGAGCCCGGCGAGGCTGAGCGTGATCGCGTAGTAGATCGCGAGAATGAGGCAGAGCGACCCCTGCCCGCGCACGAAACCGGAAATCACCGCGTTGATCTCATGGGCGAGGTAGCGGACATCGTCCACCTGTCCGCGCGGTATCCACTGGTCGATCTTCTGGACCATCCGGTCCCAGTCGAGCAGGAGATAAAAGGCGATCACCGGCGCCAGCACGAAGAAGGAGACGAGATTGACCACCGCCATCGACGAGTTCCAGATGCTGCCGAACACCTGACCGGCGATCGAGGCGCCGCCCGACAGCATCTTGCCGATATTCTCGCTGAGCGAAGCAAGCTGGTCGTTGCCCCAGTCGATCAGTTTGGAAAACTCAGTCGTCTCCAGATACTGCTCCAGTTGGTGCATGTATTTCGGCACCTGCTGGGCGACATCATAGGCCTGCGACACCAGAAGCGGAATGAACAGCAAAAGCACGGCGATGACGATCACCAGGAAGGACAGCATGATCGTGGTCGTCGCCCACAGCCTGTTGAAACCGAGCTTCTCCAGCCGGTCGGCAACCGGATCGAGGAAATAGGCAAGCGCCATCCCGGCGACGAAGGGCAGCAAGATGCTGCGGAAAACATAGAGAAAGAGCGCGACAAAGGCGGCAAACAGCAGCCAGAAATAGACCTGCCTGCGCAATCCCGCGGCACTGATCCGACCCGCCATGAAAAAACTCCCGCTCCGCTTCGCGCTCAAGTGATGTGGCACCAGGGCCCGCAACATGGATGAAGGCCCATAGCGTTTGTTCAGCAAACCGCCGCCAGCGTCAAGCGACAAGGCCGATGCCACGCGCCCCTCCCCGATATCCACTGTGTCCAACGCGGTCGCGCGCGCGTTAATTGTCGATATCGGCCTCATGGTCCGGCAACACACTTGCATCGGGCAAAACTCCATGCAATGCCCGGCTTTGACTTTTGCATGAGGGACCGCCCCATGAGCGAGACGCGTAGAAACGGCCTGACCTACTCCGACGCAGGCGTCGACATCGATGCCGGCAACCTTCTGGTCCAGAAAATCAAGCCCGCGGTGAAATCGACCCGGCGGCCCGGTGCGGACGGTGAAATCGGCGGTTTCGGCGGCCTCTTCGACCTGAAGGCGGCGGGCTTCACCGATCCGGTTCTGGTCGCCGCCAATGACGGCGTCGGCACCAAGCTGAAGATCGCGATCGAGGCCGGCAAGCACGACACGGTCGGCATCGATCTGGTCGCCATGTGCGTCAACGATCTCGTGGTTCAGGGCGCGGAGCCGCTGTTCTTCCTCGACTATTTCGCCACCGGCGCGCTCGACCCCGATGAGGGCGCGGTGATCGTGGAAGGCATAGCCGAGGGCTGCCGGCAGGCAGGCTGCGCGCTGATCGGCGGCGAGACCGCAGAAATGCCGGGCATGTACGCCAAGGGCGACTACGATCTTGCCGGCTTTGCCGTGGGCGCTGCCGAGCGCGGCGCGCTGCTGCCGTCCGAAAGCCTTGAGGAAGGCGACGTGATCTTCGGCCTCGCCTCCTCCGGCGTTCACTCCAACGGGTTTTCGCTGGTGCGGCGCGTGGCCGAAATGAACGGTCTCGGCTGGCAGGCCCCTGCCCCCTTCGCGCCGGGCAAGAGCCTTGGCGAGGCGCTGCTGGAACCGACCCGCATCTATGTGAAGCCGCTGCTGGCCGCAATCCGCGAAACCGGCGCGATCAAGGCGTTGGCCCATATCACCGGCGGCGGCTTTCCGGAAAATATACCGCGCGTTCTGCCCGCGACGCTTTCCGCCGAGATCGATCTCGAGGCGATCACCGTGCCCGCCGTGTTCTCCTGGATCGCGCGCGCGGGCGGCGTAGCACCCGCTGAAATGATGCGCACCTTCAATTGCGGCGTCGGCATGATCGGCGTCTGCCGCGAAGACCGGCTCGATGCCGTGCTCGCAGCGCTTGCGGACCAGGGCGAAAACGCCTTCCGGCTCGGCCGCATCGTCGCCCGCAAGGACGGCATGGACGGCACGGTCTACAAGGGCATGATCGCGCTATGAGCGGACGCAAGCGGGTTGTCGTGTTCATTTCGGGCAGCGGCTCCAACATGGAGAAGCTGGCTGAAGCCTGCGAAGCGCCGGATTTCCCGGCAGAGATCGTGGCCGTCATCTCCGACAAGCCCGACGCCGGCGGACTGCTAAAGGCGAAGGCCCGCGGCATCGCCACCTACGCTCTTGCCCGCAAGGATTACGACAGCAAACAGGCGCACGAGGCCGCGATGCTCGGCCTGCTTGCCGATCTCGCGCCCGACTTCATCTGCCTTGCCGGGTTCATGCGGCTGCTCTCGGGCGATTTCATCCGCGCCTATGAGGGCCGGATCATCAATATTCACCCCTCGCTGCTGCCGCTGTTTCCGGGGCTCGACACCCATCAGCGCGCGCTCGATGCCGGCATGCGCATCGCCGGCTGCTCGGTGCATTTCGTCACCGAAGGCATGGATGAAGGGCCGATCATCGGCCAGGCCGCCGTCCCGATCATGCCGGGCGATACGACGGATGCGCTCGCAAAGCGGATACTGACGGTCGAGCACAGGCTCTATCCCGCCGCGCTCAGGCGGCTTGCCGAAGGCGAGGTGCGCATGGAGAACGGCCGCGCCGTCTTCACCAATCGTGGCATAGACGGGGCCGAACAGATTTTGATCGCGGGGTAAAGCGATCCCGGCGGGCGGCATGCCGAGGCCGGAAAAATCGATGCCGGAACAAGAGGCAAGACTGTCTTGGACATATTCCTCATCAATCTCGCCAGTAGCCAGGACCGCCTGTCGCGCATGCGCGATGTTTTCTCTGCGCAGGGCCTTTCCTTCGAGCGGATCGATGCCGTCGACGCGGCATCGCTGTCCGAGGACGTTATCAGGGACATCGTCCTCCCCGCGGTCAGCAAGCATGCGCGCAACCTGACCCCGACCGAAATCGGCTGCTATCTCAGCCACAAGAAGGCTTGGGAGACGGCGCTTTCGCGGGGCCTCAATTACGCGGCTATCTTCGAGGATGATATCCACCTCGCCCCCGATGCGGGAAAGCTTCTTTCCGCGGCCGCTGATTGGCTGCCGGAGGGGGCAGACCTGATCAAGCTCGAAACGCTTGCCATGCCGACCCATGTCTCCCGCGCGGGCAAGGTCCTGATGGCAACGCCGCATCGGCTGAAAAAACTCCTGAGCAGCCATTACGGCGCGGCGGGATATATGGTCAGCCGCCGGGCGATGGAGCGTCTTTGCGCGGCAAGCGATCCGCTGCCGCTGCCGGTGGACGATGTCATCTTCGGCGCGCATTACCGGGTCTTCGGCGGGCTGCGGGCCTATCAGATCGACCCGGCGATCTGCGTTCAGGATCAATATATCGAGAGCCCCGAAGCCGGGCGGCTCGGCATCGTTTCCACGATCCGCGACCGCCATGCCAGCCTGCCGGTGACCCATGCGGGCCGGAGCCTCATCAAACGCGGCCTCGATGGCCTTTCAACCAAGCTCATCCGTCGCCGGCGGAAAACCAGGATCGCCCTGCTGCAGGCGCTTGGCCGCGCGGAGCAAAAGACCATCCCGTTCGCGCGGGATTGAGGCCGTTCAAAGCCCCTTGAGAAAGGGGTTGTTGCGGCGCTCCTCGCCGATTCGCCCGCCCGGCCCGTGGCCGCAGATGAAGCCGACATCGTCGCCCAGTGGAAACAGCTTGTCGCGGATCGAGGCCAGCAGCGTATCGTGGTCGCCGCCCGGCAGATCGCTGCGCCCGACCGAGCCGTGAAACAGCACATCGCCGACATGGGCGAATTTCTGGGCGCGGTTGAAGAAGATCACATGGCCGGGCGCGTGGCCGGGGGTGTGATAGACCTCGAACACATGGTCGCCGAAGCCCACCGTTTCGCCCTCGGTCAGGAAGCGGTCGGGAAAGCAGTTGCGCACCATGCCCGCCATGCCGAAGCGTTCGGCGCTTGCCTCGATGTTCTCCAGAATGAAACGGTCATCCTCATGCGGGCCGATGATCTCCAGCCCCAGACGCTCCTTCAGCTCCATCGCGCCGCCGGCATGATCGAGATGGCCGTGGGTGAGCCAGATCGCCTTCAGCGTTATGCCGTTTTCCTCCACGGTCTGGATGATGACATCGGCATCCCCGCCGGGATCGACGACCACGCCCTCGCGCAACGCGGGATCGAACAGCACGGTGCAGTTCTGCTGGAGGGGGGTGACGGGAATGATCCCGGCCTGAAGCTGCGCCATTGAACTGATATCTCCCTTGCGGACGGCCGCCGCCAACGGCTTCCATTTCGCTTGCGTCCGTTTTAAACCTGATACGATATCTATGTCAGACTGGATTTGATTACAAAAGCCCGGCGGGCGAAAGGAAACAGGCTTTGGGAGTGAAACATCAGGCGATCATGCCCGAACACACGCCCGAAAGCGGCGTCGCGGACCTGGCGGTGGTCGAACTTCTGTTTTTCGCCTATCGCGATTTCATCTCCGATCCGGACGCGATCCTCGGCGAGATCGGCTTCGGCCGCGCCCATCACCGGGTCATCCATTTCGTCGGAAGCCGGCCGGGCATGAGCGTTGCCGACCTGCTCGACATCCTGCGGATCACCAAGCAGAGCCTTGCGCGGGTGCTGAAGCAATTGATCGACGGCGGCTATATCCGCCAGACGGCGGGGCCGGAGGACCGGCGTCAGCGTCGGCTGTTTCTGACCGCGGAAGGCGAGCGGCTGCGCGCGGAACTGCTTTCACCGCAATTGCGGCGTATTGACAGGGCGTTCGCGGCAATGCGGGAGGACGAGCGTCGGGCGGTCGGCGAATTTCTGACACGCATGTGCGATCACGATCCCCATGCCGGCGTCGAGGCCTTGCCGCAGAAAGGGGAGGAAGCATGAGCGAAGCCAGAGCGATCGATGATGACGCGGCCCACCTTCTGATTGTCGACGACGACACCCGTATCCGCACACTGCTCAAGCGCTATCTGGGCGAAAACGGCTACCGCGTCTCCACGGCCGCCGATGCCGCCGAGGCGCGGCGCAAGCTGGAAGGGCTCGATTTCGATCTTCTCGTGCTCGACGTGATGATGCCGGGCGAGGACGGTGTGTCGCTGACCCGGCACCTCAGGGACGTCCGCCCGGTCCCGGTACTGCTTCTGACCGCGAAGGCGGAAGCCGACGCCCGCATCGCCGGTCTTGAGGCCGGCGCCGACGATTATCTGGTCAAGCCCTTCGAGCCGCGCGAGCTCTTGCTTCGCATCAGCAATATCCTGCGCCGCGCCGATACGCCGAAGACGCCGGCGATCGAACAGGTCGTGTTCGGCCCCTATTCCTTCTCGCTCGCGCGGCGCGAGCTCAAGAGAGGCGCAACCCCGATCCGGCTCACCGAACGCGAACAGGACATTCTGGCCATGCTCGCCGAAAAGGCCGGCGAAACGGTCGCGCGCTACGACCTCGTCAGCAGCGCCAGCGAGATCAACGAGCGCACGATCGACGTCCAGATCAACCGGCTGCGCCGCAAGATCGAAAACGATCCGGCGAACCCGCTTTATCTCCAGACCGTGCGCGGTATCGGCTACCGCCTGAGCCGGGATTAGGACCCGACATTGAAACTCTGGCCCGCAAGCGTTCAAACGGCCTGTGAAAGAGCGGCACACGCCCTCAGACGGCGCACGCGCGAACTCGAGCGGCTGCCGGGCCTGCGCCATATCGCCGGCGCCTACAAGGTTATCGCCCGCTGGACCCATCATCGGCTTCCGCGCGGCCTGTTCGCGCGCTCGCTGCTGATCATCATCATCCCGATGCTGCTGCTGCAGGCGGTGGTCGCCACCGTGTTCATGGAGCGCCACTGGCAGATGGTGACCCGCCGCCTTGCCGATGCGGTCACCGGCGATATCGCGGCGATCATCGACCTGATCGACGCAACCGGCGACGAATATGAAAGCGAGATCATCTCGATTGCCGCGCGCGATATGGGTCTCAGGGTCGCCTTCGAGCCGGGCGCGAAGCTCCCGCCGCCGCTGCCGAAGCCGTTTTTCGGCCTGCTCGATCAGGTGCTGGCGGAGCTGATCTCGGCCAAGATCGGCCGGCCGTTCTGGATCGATACGCTCGGCGATTCCCGTTTCGTCGAAATCCGCATCAAGCTCGATGACGGCATTCTGCGCATTTTCGCGCGGCGTTCGATGACCTACGCCTCGAACACCCATATCTTCATTCTATGGATGGTCGGCACCTCGCTGGTGCTGATCGGGATCGCGACCCTGTTCCTGCGCGGCCAGATCCGGCCGATCCTGAAATTGACCCAGGCGGCGGAGGATTTCGGTAAGGGCCATCGCTCCGAGGTGCCCTATACGCCGCGCGGCGCGATCGAAATCCGGCGGGCGGGCCTCGCCTTCATCCTGATGCGCGAGCGCATCGAGCGCCAGATCGAACAGCGCACCACGATGCTGAACGGCGTCAGTCACGATCTGCGCACCATCCTCACCCGCTTCAAGCTGCAGCTTGCGTTGATCGGGGAGAGCCCGGAGGTGGAGGCCCTCAACGAGGATATCGAGGAAATGCAGAAAATGCTGCAGGGCTATATCGACTTTGCCCGCGGCGACGCCGAGGAAACCACCGGCACGGCCAGTCTCTCGACGCTGTTCCGCCGCCAGAAGGAGGATTTCGAACTCTCCGGCAAATCGCTGCATTATGTGGTGATCGGGCCGGACGAGGTCACGGTCAGGCCCAACGCCTTCGCCCGCCTGATCGCCAATCTCGCCTCCAATGCCAAACGCCATGCCGACAGTCTGGAAATCACCGCCGAGCACGGCGAGAAATGGCTGACCGTGACCTTCGATGATGACGGGCCGGGCATCGCGCCAGAGATGCGCGAGGAAGTGTTCAAGCCGTTCCTGAGGCTCGACAATGCCCGCAACCTCGATTCCTCCGGGACCGGTCTCGGCCTCGCCATCGCCCGCGATATCGCCCGCTCCCATGGCGGCAATGTCACCCTCGGCGACAGCCCGCTCGGCGGCCTGCGGGCAGTGATCAGCATCCCCTGCTAAACCGGCCCACGCGCAAGCCCACCAATGGAAAAATAAGTATTTGCTTACTTATATGAGCGTCTCCGGGACGGTAGAGGAAAAGAACCGCCTCCGTTTAAAACCATGTCCCGCATGCCAGGTTTGCTGAATCGGCGACCGCGCTTGCCGCGCCGCGAAACAGCGCAGCGCACAGACAAAAAAGGCCCCATCACGGATCATGGGCGCATGATCGGCGATGGGGCCCGAGCTTAATTTTATTCGTTTTAGAAAAAAATTTAATTAAATCACGAACCTATACCAATATTTAAAGCTTTAGTATAAAGATAGAGAGCGCTGAAGGTCATTACCACCACCCAAAATATTCCGAAGGATACTATGAGTATAAGATATGGCCAGCGGCGATTGTAAAAAGGCGTGATACGATAGCACTTGCCGCATGTGGAGGAGCCAAATCGCAAACGATGACCACAGCGACAGGTAAAAAAGCGCCTTGGCGATTTGCGCCTTCGCTCCGGCTCCATCCGTTGTCTTTCAGCCACAAAATGCATCTCAGCCCTCTCGAGTGCTCACGGTTCTAAAACCCCTCCCGAAGCGATGAACAAGTGATATACGTTCGAGCAAACTTACAAAATACCATATTCATGGTATTGCCGGCATCCGCGATACAAGAAACAAAATGGGATTGGCTGCGCAACGCGGTCACGGCGGTTCCGAAGCTCTTCGGATAGAGATGGGGACATACTTCTTTGGCACCCTTTCGAATTGTCCTATGCGAGGACGACGATGTCGTGCGCCAACGGCTGGCAAGTCTGATCAAGGGATGGGATGGCGGCCAGCTGGTCGCCGCTTGCGCAACCATTGCGGAGACGCGCGCGGTCCTTGAGAGGTCTGAAATCGACCTTCTGATCGCGGATCTGAATTTGCCGGATGGCAGCGGCCTCGAGGCGATCCGCGCTTTGCGCAAGACGCAGCCGAGGGCCGAAGCAATGGTCATTTCCGTTCTCGCGGACGACAGGTCGGTGCTCGAAGCGATCGGGGCCGGGGCTTCGGGTTACCTGCTGAAGGATGCTGACAGCCTGGATCTTATCGAGGCGGTCGAAAGCCTGATGGCGGGTCATTCGCCGATATCCTCCCGGATCGCCCGCGTTCTTGTGAGGCAACTCTCTGAACAGGCACCCGATACCCCTTCGCCGGAGCCGGCCGTCAACATGACCTCACGAGAGATGGATATATTATGGGGCATCGCAAAGGGGTTCACCTATGCGGAAATCGCCGAGCAATTGCATATTTCGCGACAGACTGTTCCGGTCCATATCCGTAATATCTATCGCAAACTTCAGGTGAAGAACCGGTCGGAGGCCGTTTTTGAGGCGACCCGCCAGGGACTGATGCAATTCTGACGGCAAATCCAATGGCCTTGGCGGCGAAAAAACTTCAGGCCTGGGCAGGCCACCCGACGCTCTCATCTTTCTTGCTCAAGCTGCTTTTTGTTGTTTCACTCGCCATCTGCTGTGCGATGCCGTTCGTACTGTCCCTGCCGACGCCGCGCGATGCGCTCGTTCTGCATTCGGCAATGCTTCAGGAAGGCGCTTCCCCGGCGCGTGAGATAACGCTTCCCTATACGCGAACGAACGTCTGGGAATCGTCACGCACCGAAGCGCTCTACAAGATCCATTTTCCCCGGGAGGCGGTTCCTGCCGATCATCCGGTTCTCTTCTTTCCGGCGGTACGCCAGGCCATAGACGTACGTCTGAATGCTATCCCCCTTGTGCGCCGGGAAATCTCACTTCTCACCTCGCCGCGCCTGGGCGATTACTATGCATTTGATGTCATGCCCCTGGCGCTTCGCGATGGCGTCAACGAACTTGAAATCCGCCATAGCCGTCTGGATGGCTGGATCTCGAGCTATCTCTCACCCGCTTACCTGATGTCGCAATCCGTATTCGCGCCTTATCGGCAACTCTATGATTTCGTCTTCGAACAGTGGCGATTCGCCTCGCTCCTGCTCAAGGCCATCATTACCATCAGCGTCGTGATGATAGCGTTGATGCGGCCGGCCGATGGCTTTTTTCGATGGTTCAGCCTGATCATGGTCTTCAGCCTCACCCTGACGGCGACGCAATACGGCTTCACGCTTGCCGGCGCCGGCGTGCCGCGACTTTATTACGCAACGCTGCAATTGGGCACGCTCTTGCTTGCTGTTGCTCTTACGCTCGAAATGGCAGGCCGGAAATTCGTCCGGAAATCGCTCTATCTAGCTCTGGGCCTCCCACTTACGCTGCTCACAGCCTATTGGGCCGGTCTGGGTTCGAGATCGCAGATTGCAGTGCTCGGCAATGTCTTGAGCATTGCCGCCATGATGGCGGCGTTGTGGATTGCAATCGCGCATTACTATAGGTCGCGGGATCCGATTGCGGCCATCATAGCCGCGCCGCTCGCTCTCTGCTTCCTGTTCGGGCTTCATGACGTCGGCCTGTTGTTCGGCCTCACGAACGGCGCCCACATGCTGACGCCCTATATCGAGATGGCGACCCTCCTGGCCGCCATGCTCATCATCACGATCAGGTTGATCCAGAGTCTGAACCAGCTTGATAGCGCCAACATCCGCCTGAAACGGCGGCTTGATGAGCAGCAGAAAGAGTTGAACCTGCTTCATGAAAAAGAACGCAGGAATTTGACCCGCATGGCCCTCGAACAGGAGCGCGATCGCCTGATGCGCGACCTGCATGACGGACTGAGCGGCCACCTAGTGTCGATCATGGCCCAGACCGAGAGAGAGAAGCTGGCGCCGGAGGCGATCCGCACCACCGCCCGGGATGCACTGGGCGATCTCCGGCTGGTGATCCAGTCGCTTGACCTGAGTGATACGGATCTGCGGGTCGCGCTGGCCGGCTTTCGCGAGCGGACCGGTCCTTACCTGCACCGCATGGGCATTCGGCTCGACTGGCAGACCGGGAACATGCCGGAAGTCACCGGGGTTACGCCTTCAACCGCCCTCGCCCTTTTAAGAATACTGCAGGAGGCCGTCACCAATGCGGTTAAACATGGACCAGCAACGCGCATCGCGATTTCCGCGTCCGCCAACGAGAATGGGGAGGCGGTCATCACCGTGGAGAACGATTTTAGCGGCAACGATATCCGCGGCAAAGGCCATGGCCTCGCCAATATGGCCACGCGCGCCCGGACCTTTGGCGGCGATATTGCCTTCACCCGTTCAAAAGATACGGCGCGTCTCATGATCACGCTGCCCACGGCCCTGCGCCCGCAGCCCGCCTGATTGACAAAGACGCAGACGCGAGCACGTCAGGCGGGATGCTGCTGGACGCTGAGGCCGCCATCGACGGTCAGGCAGGTTGCGTTCATGAACGGGCATTCGTCGGAGATCATGAACACGGCCGCCATCGCGATCTCTTCGGGCGTGGCGATCCGTCCGCCGGGGTGAAGCTTCAGCGTATCGGCTTTCGCGGCCTCCGGGTCGGGAAAGCCGTTCCAGTAATCGATGACCTTCTGCGTCGCCACATAGCCGGGCGCGAGCGCATTCACCCGGACGTTGTTCGCGGCATATTCAAGGCCCAGCGACTTGGTCATGCCGAGAAGCGCATGCTTTGCCAGCGGATAGGGGAAAGTATGCGGGATGATCGTGAAGGCGTGGGTCGAGGCAATGTTGAGGATCACGCCGCCGCCGGCCTCGATCATCCCCGGCAGCGCCGCCTTGCAGCAGTTCCACGCGCCCTTGAGGTTGATGTCGAAACACCGGTTCCAGTCTTCGTCACTCGTTTCGAGCGGGGTTAAAAACACATTGACGCCGGCATTGTTGACCAGCGCGTTGACCGGCCCGATCTCATCCGTCGCCTGACGCATGGCGGCGGCGATCGCCCCGGCATCTGTTATATCGGCGGCGGCCCAACCAAGGGACCCGTCAGGCGCAACGATGGTCGCGGCCTCGCGCTCCAGCAGCGCGCCGTCGCGGTCGACCATGAACAGCGCCGCGTCCTCCTTCACGAAGGCCCTGGCGATCGCAAGGCCGATGCCCTGGGCCGCGCCGGTGACGAATATGCGTTTGCCCGAAAGCCGTCCCGTCATTTTGCGCTCCTCACCACTCGGCGAAACTGCCGTCCGGATGACGCCAGATCGGGTTGCGCCAGCGATGGCCCTCTCTGGCGCGCTCGATCACATAGGCTTCGTCGATCTCGATGCCGAGCCCCGGCCCTTGCGGTATGCCGACAAAGCCATCGGCGTATTCGAACACGTCCTTGTTCGAAATGTAATCGAGAATGTCGTTGGCCTCGTTGTAGTGGATGCCCAGGCTCTGCTCTTGGATGAAGGCGTTGTAGGAGACGGCGTCCACCTGAAGGCAGGCGGCGAGCGCGATCGGCCCGAGCGGACAATGCGGCGCCAGCGCCACATCATAGGCCTCCGCCATGGCGGCGATCTTGCGGCATTCGGTGATGCCGCCGGCATGCGACAGATCCGGCTGGATGATATCGACATAGCCGCCCTCGAATATCGGCTTGTAGTCCCAGCGCGAATAGAGCCGCTCGCCAAGCGCGATCGGCGTGGAGGAATGGTTGGCGATCTCCTTCAGGGCTTCCCTGTTTTCCGAGAGCACCGGTTCCTCGATGAACATCAGCTTGTAGGGTTCGAGTTCCTTCGCCAGCACCTTGGCCATCGGCTTGTGGACGCGGCCGTGAAAATCGACGCCGATGCCGATATGGGGGCCGACGGCCTCGCGGATGATCGCGATCGTCTCCACCGCCTTTTCCACCTTCTCATTGGTGTCGACGATCTGCATTTCCTCGCAGCCGTTGAGCTTGATCGCCTTGAAGCCGCGCGCGACCACGTCCTGTGCGTTCCTCGCAACATCGGAGGGTCGGTCGCCGCCGATCCAGGAATAGACCTTGATGCGGTCCCTCAACTGGCCGCCGAGGAGCGCGTGGACCGGCTGCCCGAGCGCCTTGCCCTTGATATCCCACAGCGCCTGGTCGATGCCGGCCAGCGCCGACATGTGGATCGCGCCACCCCGGTAGAACCCGCCCCGGTAAAGCACTGTCCAGTGATCCTCGATCAGGAAAGGGTCCTTGCCGACGAGATAATCCGCCATCTCGTTGACTGCCGCCTGAACGGTCAACGCGCGCCCTTCCACAACCGGCTCGCCCCAGCCGACAATGCCCTCATCGGTCTCGATCTTCAGGAACAGCCAGCGCGGCGGGGCCAGATAGGTGGTGAGCTTGGTGATCTTCATGACTGGTTCCGATCAGGGAAGTATGAGGTCGGTCGCCTTGGCGGCGGCGGCAAGAACAGCGGCATTGGTGTTGCCGCTGACGATGGTCGGCATCAGCGAGGCGTCGATGACCCTGAGGCCCCTTGTGCCCCGGACCCGGAGGCGACTGTCGAGCACGGCGTCCGGATCGCCGTCACGCCCCATCCGGCAGGTGCCGACCGGGTGATAGCCGGTCTTGACGGTGCGCTTGCAATGCGCCGCGATCGCCTCGTCGCTCGTCACTTCGGCGCCCGGAAAGATTTCCCTGTCGATCAGTTCGCGCATCGGCGAAGCGGCAAGCACGGTGCGCGCATAGCGCAAACCCGCCATCGTTATCCTGAGATCGTCGGGATGGCTGAAAATCTGCGTGTCGACCACAGGATCGGCGAACGGATCGCTGGAGGAAAGCGTCACCGAGCCGCGCGATTTCGGCCTGAGAAGCAGCGAGTTGATGGTCACGCCATCGCCCGGATCGGTGCCCATCACATCGCGGTCGAGATAGACGGTCGGCACGCAGAACATCTGGATCGTCGGCCGATCGCTCTTGCCTTCCGGATCGTGGAGGGCGCAGGTCTCGACCCCTGTGGTGGAGGCCGGGCCGGACTTGAACAGCAGGTATTGCAGCCCCGCCTTGATCATCGGCCAGCCACGATCCTGGCCGTAATAGCCGAACGAGCCCTTGGTGGTGGCGACCACAGGGCACTCATAATGATCCTGAAGATTGCGCCCGACGCCGGGAAGCGCAAGCTTGACCGCAATGTCGTGGCGGGCGAGTTCATCCTCCGGTCCGATCCCGGACAGCATCAGCAGTTTTGGGGTCTGATAGGCGCCGGCCGCAAGGATCACTTCGCTGTCCGCGAAGACGGATTTCCGGCCGCCGCCCTGCACGTAATCAACGCCGACCGCCCGGTCGCCTTCCATGCGGATCGCGGTGACGGTCGCCCCGGTCACGATCGTCAGCAGCGGATCGTCCATGACCGGAGCCAGAAACGCATCAACAGCGCTGCAGCGCCGGCGCGTGCGCCAGTCGATTGTGTGCTGCATGAAGCCGACGCCGAACTGGCTTTCGCCGTTGAAATCCGGATTGTAGGGAATGCCCATGCCCTGCAGGGTTTTGACATAGGTTCGGGTCATCGGGCTGGTGTGGCCGAGATGGGAGACCTTCAGCGGACCGCCGACGCCATGATATTCGCCGGCAAGATGGTCGTTGTCCTCCTGCGCCTTGAAATAGGGCAGAAGATCGCGATAGCTCCAGGCATCGTCGCCTTCGGTCACCATTTCGTTCCAGTGGTCAAAATCGGCCGCCTGGCCGCGCATATAGACCATGGCATTGACCGTGCTGCCGCCGCCCAGCACCCTGCCCTGTGGCACGATCGGCCCGCGCCCGTCAAGCTGGGGCTGCGGCGCGGTCGCGTGCATCGCAAGATAGGTGTCCTTCGCCAGGAACTTCATGTAGCCGGCGGGGAAATGCATGATCGGGTTGGCCTTGGCCGGGCCGCGCTCCAGCACAAGCACGCTCGCGCCGCACTTCACCAGACCGGCGGCAACCACGCAGGCCGAACTGCCGCCGCCGACGAGGATATAGTCGTAACGTCCGTCGCTCGTCTTGCTCATAGGTCCTGCGCTCCCAGCCAGACGCTGCCCGACAGTTTTTCGCCGGGCTGAAGAATGCGAAGCCCGCCGAGATCGGGCATGTTGTGACCATCCGCCAGATGCGACATCGGCTCGAAACAGAAATAGTCCCGCTCAAAATCGGGATCGAACGCGGTATCAGAGACGAACAGGAAAGCGTGCCGGAACAGCGGTTCCGCCTTCACGGATAGTTTCGTCGCCCGTTCCGGCCAGGCGATCGTCGCTTCGCCGGACCAGTCCTCGAAGCCGTTATTGACCCAGCGGTGCGGCAGGGGCGAAGGCGTGCTGAAATCGAGATCGGCGGGAATGTCCGTGGCCTCGCCCGGCAGCCATCCCTCGACCTCGGTCCAGAATTTCCGGGCGGGCGACGTGAGCGTGGTTTGCGGCGTCATCGGAAAATAGGGATGCCAGCCGAGCCCGAAGGGCAGCGGCCCGTCTCCCCGGTTCTCGACGGTCAGCGTCATCTGCAATTCGCCATCGGCAAGCGAAAAACGCTGCCATGCCTCGTAGACATAGGGCGTGCCGCCGCCCGCATGCCGGAAACGCATCGCCAGCCGGTCGGCCTCGTGTTCTTCCAACGACCATTGCGAAAGCCAGCCCTCGCCGTGGAGGTAATGCGGGTCCCAGTCGGTATTCGCGGTCAGGGCGTACTGCTTGCCGTTGAAGCTGAACCGGTTATCCCGCACCCGGTTGCCGAACGGCACCAGCGGATAGCAGGCGGACGACAGCGCATCCGCTCCAGCCGGCGCTTCACGCAGGAGCGGCACCCGCCCCTCAGCGCCATCCCGCCAGAGACCGAGGATCAATCCGTCCTTTGTCGAGGCGCGCAGCGACAAGGCCCCGGAGCTGATATCAACGACCGCCATGCCCCTCACCCCTTGTTGCGGGCCAGGCTGCGCTTGATCGCCTGCATGTTGGCGAGCACCGCGATGACAATGATGAGGCCCCGGACAACCTGCTGGAAAAACGGATTGATGCCAAGCAGCACCAGACCGTTGCCGATCAGCGTGATCACCAGCACTCCGAGCAACGTGCCGAGCATCGAACCGCGACCGCCGGAAAGCGCCGTGCCGCCGACGACCACGGCCGCGATCACATCGAACTCCAGACCGCTTGCCGCCGTCGCATTGCCGGAGCCGAGACGCGACACCAGCAGGATGCCGGAGATCGCCGCCATCGCGCCGCCGATCGCGAAGATCGCAACCCGGATACGCGCCACGTTGATGCCGCTGAGATAAGCCGCATGGGCATTGCCGCCGATCGCAAACACCGAGCGTCCGAACGCGGTCTTGCGGCTGACGAAGGCGAACACGGCAAACAGCACGAGCATGATGATCGCCGCCGGCGGAATGCCAAGCACCGAGCGGTCCAGCGCGTCCAGCACGTCATTGCGACCGATCGAAACCGGCAGCGCATCGGTGAAGAACAGCGCCAACCCGCGCAACGCGCTCCACATGCCGAGGGTCGCAACGAAGGACGGCACGTCGAAATAGGCGCGCAGCACGCCGGAAATACCGCCAAGCCCGGCGCCGAGCGCCACCGCCAGCAGAAAGGCGATCGGCGTGGGAAAACCCCATTGCAGGAGGTAGGCCAGCGCGACGGAAACGAAGGCCACCATGGGACCGACGCTGACATCGATTTCGCCGGAGATGATGATGAACGTCATCGCCCAGGCCGCAATGCCGATCGTGGCCGCATCGCGCAGAATATTGACCTGGTTGTTGAACGACAGGAAGCCATAGGCGGTCGTGCCGAAAATCACATAGAGCAACGCGATCGCCAGGAACAGGCTGAGTTCGTTGATATGCTTCGAAACGCCGAAGCCGCTCTTCTTCGGGGCGGCCGTGTCGGCAGCGTTGTTGTGCGACATCATCGTCTCCGTCAGTGTCCTGAAATGCAGGCCGCCATCAAGGTGTCCTGATCGATGTTGGGGGAACGGAACTCTTCCCTGAGCGCGCCGTCTCTGAGGACGAGCACCCGGTCGCACACCAGCGGCAGTTCCTCGATCTCGCTGGAGACGAAAACGATGCTGCGGCCTTCGGCGGCGAGTTCGCGAATGATTGAATAGATCTGGGCCTTGGCCTCGATATCGACGCCGCGTGTGGGCTCGTCGAGCAGAAGGATGCGGCTGCCGGCATAGACCCAGCGGCCGATGACGACCTTTTGCTGGTTGCCGCCCGAAAGCGTGCCGATCGCCGTATCGGTGCGCGCCGTCTTGATATGCAGCCGATCGATGATCTTGCGCGTCGCCTCGGCCATGCGGCGGGCCGACAGCACGCCGTTGACGGTGACGCCCTCAAAGCGCGTCGACAGCGTGTTCTCGTCAACGCCAAGAAGCGGAACGATGCCCTCTTCCTTGCGGCTCTCGGGCGTGTAGCCAAAGCCGAGCCCGACCATCTCTTTGTAACCGAGCGATTTGACCGGCTTGCCGTTTGCGAAAATCTCGCCGGCCTCGCCGCGACGCACACCCATGATCGCCTGCAGCAGTTCGGTGCGGCCGGAGCCCAGCAGGCCGGCAATCCCCAGGACTTCGCCCTTCTTCAGCGAAAACGACACGGAGGAGAGCTTCGGCGCCACCGCCAGATCCCTGACCTCAAGCACGGTCTCGGGCTGGCTGGCGTCCTCGAGCACGGCCGCCTCGGCGCCTTCCGAACCGAGCATGAGGCGCACGATCTCGCGCGTGTCTGCATTTTGCACATCGACGGTGTCGATGATCCGCCCATCGCGCATGATCGTGGCGGAATGAGCGATCTGGCGGATTTCGTTCATCCGGTGGCTGACATAGATCACCGCGATGCCCTCAGCGGCGACGCGCGTCACCGCAGCCATCACCTTTTCGGCTTCGGCGGCCGCCAGCGAGCTTGTCGGCTCATCGAGGATCACCAGCTTGGGATTGCCGAGCAGCGCCCTTGCGATCTCCAGAAGCTGGCGCTCGGCCGGGCTGAGCGCCGAGACGAGGGTATCGGGCGAAAGATCGAGACCGAGACGGTGCATCGCCTCTTTCGCCTCGGCCATCATGGCGCGGTGGCGGATGACCCCGCCCTTGCGCGGCCAGCGCCCGAGAAACAGGTTCTCGGCAAGCGTCATGCCGGGAACGAGGCTGAGTTCCTGATAGACGACACGGACGCCGTGCGAAAACGCCTGCTGCGCGCGGGCGGAACCCACATGCGTCAGTTCCTCGCCGTCGATCAGGACAGTTCCGCTGTCGGGCACTTCGGCGCCGGTCAGCATGCGGATGAGGGTCGACTTGCCGGCGCCGTTCTTGCCGAGAAGCGCGCGTACTTCGCCCGGCGCGACCTCGAAATCGGCATTGTCGAGCGCCAGCACGCCGGGATAGCGCCGCGTGCAACCCGTCATGGAGACGAGCGCGGTTGCTTCCGGCCTTTTGATCTGAGATGCGGACGTCATTGCTCTTCCCGTTGATGGCGATGCCGCCGGGTTGCGGCGGCATCGGAATTTGCCTTCAGCGCGCTGCCTCAGCAGCGAGACAGCGCCGGGCTATCGATCACGGAATACCGTCGGCGTGTGCCTCGAGCCATCCCTTGCCGTCCTCGGACGACTTGTAGAGATCGATATCATAGGGAACCTCGATGCCTTCCGGCGGGGTGCCGTCGATGGACTTGATCGCCTGCGCCAGCGCCAGCTTGCCGAGGCCCTGGCCGGAGATGTCGACAACGCCCTTGATGACCGTGAAATCGGCAAGTTCCTGAGCGATCTCGGTGGTCATGTCGCCGCCGAAGACAACGACCTCGCCTTCCCTGCCCTGCGAGCGCACCGCGCGCGCAGCGCCCAGCGTCGCGCCGCCGGCCTCGCCGAAGAAGGCATCGATATCGGGATTGGAGGTCAGCATGGTGCTGGCGACCGAAACGGCCTTGTCGAGGATCGCGCCTTCTTGGTTGGCCACGATCTCGGCGTCCGGCACCTTTGCCATCAGCGCGTCCTCAAAGCCCTTTCGGCGGGTGACGCAGACTTCGACAAATTCGCAGTTCAGAACGGCGATCTTCGGCGCGTCATTGCCTTCCGCGATGAAGTAGTCGGCGGCGGCATCGCCGAGCTTGTGACCGAAATCATAGGGGTCTCCGACGGCATAGGCGGAGATATATTCCTTCATGTCCTGTTCGTTGAGGCAGGTATTGTAGCAGACAACCGGAATGCCGGCATCATGGGCGCGGCGGATCGCGCGATACGAACCGTCGGCAGACACCGGCGAGACGATGATGGCCTGGACATCGGCGGAAATCAGCGAGTCGATGAAGGAGGATTCCTTGCTGACATCGCCCTGGGCGTTGGTTTCGACGATGACGAGGTTGCGGCCGGCCTCTTCCGCGCCATCCTGGATGCCCTTGCGGACACCGGCATAGAAGCCCTGCGCGTCCATGTAGATCGCGCCGACCTTGAGGTCTTCCTGCGCCGATGCGGCGGTCACACTCGACAACGCGGCGGCGGCCAACAAGGCCGCCTTGATGATGAGCTTCATTGTGCTCCTCCCTGTGGACGTTTTCCCTGCCGGAGGCCATGCCGTCCCGGCGGCACGATAATTATAATAGGTCAGATCAATGTCAATTATAAATATGATTTATTTTTGAATTTGAATGAGAATGATATATCGATCATATTACCGACAATGAATGCGGAAGCGAATTCCGCCTACGACACGCGGCGGGAAAGCATTCGCAACGAAGGGGACCCGGACGAAGCGATGACTCAAATACTGACGGAACACGGCACGCCGATTGCCCAGCGCGGCAAGCGCAGCGTACGGGAAGCGTTGCTCCAATCCCTCATTGAGCTGATCGTTTCCGGCACATTTGCCGAGAGCGCCACACTTCCCAACGAGATGGAGCTGACGGAGAGGTTCGGGGTCAGCCGCACCAGCCTGCGCGAGGCGATGCAGTATCTTTCCGCCCTCGGCATGGTGCGCTCCCGCACCCGCGCCGGGACCATCGTATTGCCGCGGGAAAACTGGAACTATCTCGATCCGGTCGTGCTCGACGTCATGCTGGCGGTCGGCGCGGACGATTCGTTCTACTCATCGCTGATCGACGCCCGGCAATTGCTGGAGCCGGCCGCGGCGGCACAGGCGGCCGCCAACGCCAATGCGCGGCAACTCTACCAGATCGCCAAAGCCTTCGAGGATATGGTCGAGGCGAACGCCCGCGACAACGAGGAGTGGAGCCGGGCCGACCTCGAATTCCACACCGCGATCATCAACGCCAGCGGCAACTGGGTCTATCGCCAGTTCGCCAGCGCCATCCGCGCCGCTCTGCTGGCGAGCTTCCGCCTGACGAACCGCGCCAGCCAATCCCATGAGCAGGCGATCCTCGCCCATCAGGACGTACTCGAAGCCATCAGGATGCGGCGGCCGGATGCCGCGCGCCATGCCATGGAACAGCTCATAGGCGTTGCCAGAAGCGAGATGACCGATGCGCTGCGCCGGACCCGGCTCGCCTCCAAAACGCAACCCAATGACTAGAAATCGGATAAAAGATCATACATAAATAAAACAGTTTCGCGGCACGGACTTTTGCCGTCGCTGTCATATGAGACCACCCGTGACAATACCCCAGGACAAATGAATGCGGTGTTTTCCGTGAGACGCGGAACCGCCTTCCTTCGCAAATGAGACCGACAGCATGACCCAAACCGTCACCGCCATTCTCGACTGGGGCACCAGTTCGCTGCGTGCCACGCTGATCTCGGCCGATGGCCGTGTGCTCGACAGACGCGAAAGCCGGAACGGCGGCATTCAGTTCGTGGAGGGCGGCGCGTTCGAGGCGGCGCTGATGGCGGCGATCGGCGCGTGGTTTGAGGAACATGGCCCGTTCCCGGTCGCCGCCTGCGGCATGATCACCAGCCGCAGCGGCTGGGTCGAGGTCCCGTATGTCGACGCGCCGGCGGGTCTTGCGGAACTTGCCGCGGGCGCAAGGCACCTCACGCTGCAAAACGGCGCGACCATGACCTTCCTGCCGGGCCTGCGCGATCCGGCTGCAAAGCCGTTTCCCGATGTGATGCGCGGCGAGGAAACCCAGATCGTCGGTTACGGACTTGCGGAGGACCGCACGCTGGTGCTTCCCGGCACCCACAGCAAGTGGGCGCGCATTGCTCAAGGCCGGATCACCGCCTTCCATACCTATGCCACCGGCGAAATCTATGCCCTGCTCACCCGGCATTCCTTCATCGCACGCGCCGCCGAGCCCGCCCCCGGCACCGAGCCGACCTGGTCGGCCTTCGATCGCGCCGCGGAATTTGCCGCGAGCGACGAGCCCGCCGCCGATGCCCTGCTTTCGGCCGTCTTCAGCGCCCGCAGCGGCATTCTCTCGGGGGCGCTTCAGCCCGAAGAGGTCGGGGATTACGTCTCCGGCCTGCTGATCGCCTCGGAATTCCGGCAGGCGCGCGCCGCAGGCTGGCTTCACCCCGGAGAAGCGATCGGCATCATCGGCAACTCGGCGCTGAGCGAACGCTACGGGCGGGTCGCGCCGCTTTTCGACCTTACGATCAACCCCGGCCCCGAAGATGCCGCGACCCTCGGCGTCCAGCGGATCATCGGCAAACTGCAATCGACGGAACAGGAATGAACGACATGAATTTCACCGAAGCGCTTGAAGCCTGCAATCTGATCGCGATCCTGCGCGGCATCCGACCGGAGGAAGCGGAGCCGATCGGCGAAGCGCTGATCGAGGCCGGCTGGCGCATCATCGAAGTACCGCTGAACTCGCCCGAACCGCTTAAGAGCATCGAAAAGCTGCAGGCCCGTTTCGGCGATCGCGCGCTGATCGGCGCGGGAACCGTGCTCACGCCGGCTGAGGTTGCCGATGTCGCCGCGACCGGGGCGCGCGTCATCATCTCGCCCAACGCAAACCCGGCCGTGATCGAAGCGACCGCCGCACGGGGCATGATCAGCCTGCCGGGCGTCGCCACGCCGACGGAAGCCTTTGCCGCCATCGCAGCTGGCGCGACCGGCATCAAGGCCTTCCCCGCTGAGGCTATTCCCCCGATCGCCATCAAGGCATGGAAAGCCGTCCTGCCGAAAGACATCCCGGTCTTCGCCGTCGGCGGCGTGACGCCCGAGAACATGAAAGCCTATGTCGAGGCCGGCGCGTCCGGCTTCGGCATAGGCGGCGCGCTCTACAAGCCAGGGGCGAACGTGGCAGCGATTGCGCAGAAGGCAAGGCAGTTCATCGAGGCCATGCATCGGGCATGATGCGGTAGAAACGGGAAAGCCGTCTGGCTTGAGCGCCGTGGCGCAAAACGGGTGCCCCATGCCATCCGGTAATGACGAGGAAAAGCCCTCGCCCCTGCCATAAAGCCAGCCCTCGGGATCAAAACGGCTTGCCAATCCCTTCGAAGGGTCGTTTCACTGGCCCGGCGACAACACCGGAAAGAAAGGTATGCCCGATGGTCGAAACGGCTCGAAACACCAAGGCGAAGGTTACGCTGATCGTCCTCGGCGGTACGATCACCATGACAGCCGACGCCGGCGGCGGCATCACACCGAAGCTGAGTGCGCAGGCGCTGGTCGACGCGGTGCCCGGTCTGGCCGAGATTGCAGATGTGGAGCCGCTCTCACCATTCAAGTTACCGAGCGCATCGCTCACGCTCGAGCAGCTCGGCGAGGTGGCGCGGACTGCCAGGCGTGCGGTCGATGGCGGCGCTTCCGGCGTGGTCGTGGTGCAGGGAACCGACACGATCGAGGAAACCGCCTTCGCGCTCGATTGCATGTGGGCAGAGGACGCCCCGATCATCGTGACCGGCGCGATGCGCGGGCCGGAAGCGGCCGGCGCCGACGGTCCTGCCAATATCCTGGCCTCGGTCATCGCCGCGTCTTCCGATCAGGCCCGTTCGCGCGGCGCGCTGGTGGTGATGAATGACTCCATTCACACGGCCCGCGCCGTGGTGAAATCCCACACCGGACTTTGCTCGGCCTTCACATCGGGCGCGGACGGCCCCGCCGGCGAAATCATGGAGGGACGCCCCTTCTTCTTCGCGCCGCCTTCGCCGCGCCGGCTGCCGGCGATCGCGCCTCCCTCGGCGCCCGTGCCGCCGGTCGCGCTTTTGAAGCTTGGGCTGGGCGAAGACGCCAGGCTGGTCGAGGCCCTGCCCGGACTTGGCTACAAGGGCGCTGTCATCGAGGCGATGGGCGCGGGCCATGTGGCGGAACGATTGTCGGAGCCGCTCGGCGCGCTGGCCGCGACCATGCCGGTTGCGCTGGCCAGCCGTACCGGTAACGGGCCGGTTTTCAGCAACACCTACGGCTACAAGGGCGGAGAGATCGACCTGCTTTCGAAAGGCCTCATCAACGCCGGCAGGCTCAGCGGGCTCAAGGCACGGCTGCTGCTGCAGCTCCTTCTGGCAAGCGGCGCCGATCGCGAGGATTGTGCTTCTGCCCTGAAGGCGGCTTGGGACAGATAACATAATCTATTTCATGGGGGCTATTTCGTAGGGGCTATTTCATGGGGGCGCTTGCGCTCGTGCCGCGAGTATCGGATATTCGCGGCAATGACCCGCTCGCCGGCGGGCGCTTTCAGGAGGTGCCAGATGTCCGTCCCATTCCGTTTTGCCATTCCGCTCGCCGCTATGCTGGCTCTGGCCGGCTGCCAGACGGCCGCGCCGGAAAGCCCGGACCAGACGATGCTCGACCAGGCTGCCCGTGCCGAGCTCGGCGCCGCTGACTGCCAGTCCTATGGCGGCCTGCGCGCCACCCGCCGCCTCAACGACGCCGCGGATGCGACCTTCGCAAAGGCGCTCCAGTCGGGCGCGACCGAAGCCGACATCGAAGCAGCGCGTCTGCGCGCGCGCCAGCAGGCCGATCAGTACCAGACCCTTTACGGCAATCGCGGCGCCTGCGACCGGTTGCTGCAATTCCCCGACGGCTACACGCCGCCGAACTGACAGGCGCCGGAGCTTCACGCCATAGGCGGCGCGAGGCGGCCTCGGCCGACATCGCATTTACTGCTTCCTTTGCCGAAAACGGCCGGCTGACATGGCCAAATAGTGAGTGCAATAACGTCAGCGTAGTGTATGCTTCGGCGCATCTAGACTGGTCGGCTTCGGTGCCGATGGGGATCACGAAACATGGGTTACCACTGTCTCGCATCGTAAAATGAATACGGCTAATATTTTTGTAAAAATCAATTAAAGAGAGAAAAATTGACGAAAACGGCTTTGATCACCGGGATCACCGGTCAGGACGGCTCCTATCTTACGGAATTCCTTCTCGAAAAAGGCTATGAGGTTCACGGCATCAAGCGCCGCGCCTCGCTGTTCAACACCCAGCGCATCGATCATCTCTATGAGGATCCGCACGCTTCCAATGCCCGGCTGAAGCTGCATTACGGCGACCTGTCCGACACTTCCAACCTGACCCGCATCATCAGCGACATCCAGCCGGACGAGGTCTATAATCTCGGCGCGCAGAGCCATGTCGCGGTTTCCTTCGAGGCGCCGGAATATACCGCCGATGTCGATGCGATCGGCACGCTGCGCCTTCTGGAGGCGATCCGCTTTCTCGGGCTTGAGAAGAAGACGCGGTTCTATCAGGCGTCCACCTCCGAGCTTTACGGCCTCGTGCAGGAAACCCCGCAGCGCGAGACCACGCCATTCTATCCGCGCTCGCCCTATGCGGCCGCCAAGCTCTACGCCTACTGGATCACGGTCAATTACCGCGAGGCCTATGACATGTATGCCTGCAACGGCATCCTGTTCAACCATGAGAGCCCGCGCCGCGGCGAGACCTTCGTGACCCGCAAGATCACCCGCGGCCTTGCAAACATCGCGCTCGGCCTCGAGTCCTGCCTTTATATGGGCAATATCGATTCGCTGCGCGACTGGGGCCATGCGAAGGATTATGTCCGGATGCAGTGGATGATGCTGCAGCAGGAAAGCGCGGAAGACTTCGTGATTGCCACCGGCAAGCAGTATTCCGTGCGCGAATTCATCACCTGGGCGGCCTCCGATCTCGGCATAACGCTCAGCTTTTCCGGTAGCGGGATCAGCGAAGTCGGCACGGTGGAAGCCGTGATCGGCGACCTGGCGCCCAATGTGAAGCCGGGCGACGTGATCGTGCGGATCGATCCGCGCTATTTCCGCCCCGCCGAGGTCGATACCCTGCTCGGCGATCCCACCAAGGCCAAGGAAAAGCTTGGCTGGGTGCCGGAGATCACCGCCCGCGACATGTGCCGGGAAATGGTGGTCGAGGATCACAAGGCCGCGCGGCGTTATGCCCTGCTGAAGGCGCATGGGCTCGACCTGCCGGTCAGCCTCGAGGGCTGATTGCGGGCCCGGAACATCTTTTTATTTTGCGGCGCGTCGGGTTAACGAAAAGCCGGATTTCAGTTTTTCGTCCGACGCTCCGATTTAGAAACGGAAGAGAATTTCATGACCTTTGATATTGCGGGAAAAAGAATCTGGGTCGCTGGCCATCGCGGCATGGTTGGCGCTGCCGTCGTCCGCCGCCTGGCCGGGGAGAATTGCGAGGTGATCACCGCCGGACGCGATACGGTCGACCTGAAGCGACAGGCCGAGGTCGAGGCGTTCATGGCCGATGCGAAGCCCGACGCGGTGGTGATGGCTGCGGCAAAAGTCGGCGGAATCCTCGCCAACGACACCTATCCGGCGGATTTCCTTTACGACAACCTGATGATCGAGGCGAACATCTTCGAAGCCGCCCACAAGAGCGACGTCAACCGCTTCCTGTTCCTTGGTTCGTCCTGCATCTATCCGAAATTCGCCGAGCAGCCGATCCGCGAGGAT
This sequence comes from Martelella sp. UBA3392, assembly GCF_002358775.1. NCBI lineage: Bacteria > Pseudomonadati > Pseudomonadota > Alphaproteobacteria > Hyphomicrobiales > Aurantimonadaceae > Martelella > Martelella sp. UBA3392. The sequence continues at coordinate 14,053 of NZ_DEPM01000287.1, read as the reverse complement.
TCCCTGCTGACGGGTCCGCTGGAGCCGACCAATGAATGGTATGCGATTGCCAAGATCGCGGGCATCAAGCTCGCCCAGGCCTATCGCCGGCAGCATGGCCGCGACTATATCTCGGCGATGCCGACCAATCTCTACGGTCCGGGCGACAATTACGACCTGAATTCGAGCCATGTGATGCCGGCGCTGATCCGCAAGGCGCATGAGGCCAAGGCCTCCGGCGCGAAGGAGATCGTGGTGTGGGGCACGGGCACCCCGCTGCGCGAGTTCCTCCATGCCGACGACTGCGCCGACGCGCTGATCTTCCTGCTGAAGACCTATTCCGGCGAGGAGCACGTCAATGTCGGCTCCGGCACGGATATCTCGATCCTCGACCTGACGAAGCTGGTCTGCAAGGTGGTCGGCTTTGAGGGCGACATCGTCCACGACCTTTCCAAGCCCGACGGCACGCCCCGCAAGCTGATGAGCGCCGACAAGCTGCGCGGCATGGGCTGGTCCCCCAAGATCAGCCTCGAAGACGGCATCCGCGACGCCTATGACGCTTTTCTCTCGGGGAATTTTTCCGCGCGCGCGCTCGGCTAGGAAACAGCGACGGGAGGATCGAACGACCGCGCCCTGCCAGCGCCAGAAGAGACGAATGCCCTTTAAGAGCGCGGGCACGGGCTTCGTGGACTCGCCGCTGCGTCTCCGGCTCGGCGATGCCACCGGTCAGGCTTTAAACAAGACCGCATTGTAGCGCGGCACGGGAGAAATACTCCCTGCAGATATTTATAAGTATATTATGTATTTGATATTATACAGGTGCCGTCTTGAAGATATCCATTATTACTGCCGCCTATAATTCGGAATCGACTGTCGGCGAGGCAATCGCCAGCGTGGCACGCCAGACGCATCCAGACCTCGAGCATCTGGTTATCGAAGGCAGGTCAAAGGATGACTCGCTCGCCGCCATCGAGCGTGCCGGCCATGCCCGCATGCGTTTGATCAGCGAACCGGACAGGGGAATTTATGATGCCCTGAACAAAGGGATCCGCCATGCGACCGGAGAAATCGTCGGTTTCGTTCATAGCGACGATTTTCTCGCGGATAATGCGGTTCTGGCCCGCATCGCCGCCGCATTCGGCGATCCCGCTGTCGAGGCTGTCTTCAGCGATTTGGACTACGTCTCGCAAAGTGACACAACGCGGGTTATCCGACATTGGGCTACAGGCCCCTACCAGTCCCGCCGCCTGAAATTTGGCTGGATGCCGGCCCACCCGACGCTCTATCTGCGACGCGAAGCGTATGAACGTGTCGGCTTGTATGACACCGATCTGAAAATTTCGGCGGACTACGAGTTTATATTGCGATACTTCTCCCAGGCATCCGGCCGCACGGTCTACCTCCCCGAGGTTTTGTACAAGATGCGCGTGGGCGGCGTCAGCAACCGCAACCTGGCAAAGATCCGGCAGAAGATGAAGGAAGACCTGCTGGCGATCCGCCGAAACCGCGTGGGTGGTGTTCACACCCTGGTGCTCAAGAACCTGTCGAAAATCAGCCAGTTCCGCATCCGCTCTTAATTTCTACAAAACTCTGGAGGCCGACCCGATCGGCTTTATGAATGCGATCGCAAGTCCAGAGAGCGATCGATCGAGCCGCTTCCGGCTGCTTCAAGAGACTTCATTTTGCATTCTCTTGATCACTATGCGCCAGCAGATTCTCCCAGTTCTCGCAATACGTCCGAGCGCTGAACAGCTCTGCAGCGCGATGATGCGCAGCCAAGGCCGCGGATATGCGCCTATCATGATCCGACAACAACTCACGCATGGCTTGGGTTACGGTTGTTACCGACGTATCGGAAAGGCACAAACCCGTGTCGTTTCCGACGGTAGATGGTATCTCGCCCTGGTCCGAGGTGATGAGCGCGCAACCGGCGGCCATGGCCTCAAGAAGTACAAGTGGCTGGGCTTCAACAGGATACCGGCTTGGAAAGGCAAACAGGTGAGCTGCATCAAACAGGGCCGCTTTCTCGGCTCCTTCGGCCCCCTCGATCCATCGGGCGGAGACACCTGGCGCCGCATTCAGCGCCGCGATCTCTTTGACAATCCAGTCGCGTTTGGTCTCCGGCGTCCTGAATTTGGTGCAATAAGCCGTGAATGCCATCGGACCGACCAGCAATATTTCGAGCGGTCGCTCAGAACCGTCTCTCGCCTCGACCAAGCTCCGGCAGGCTTCAAGAAACCGGACATATCCCTTGCTCTCGATCAACAGGCTCAGATGCATGAGTACGACCGGCGCAACGGGATCAACGGCAAGTGCTCTGTGCTTTTCAAGCACACGGCCTTCAGGCGAGATATCCAAGTCGGCTGTGTTTGGCAGAATCTTGAGACGTCTTGCCGGCACCCCCAACTCTATAAGCTTTTCCCGTTGCAATGCGCCGAGAACCGTAATCTCGTCAGATGCATCCAGCAAGCGAAGGAAAAAACGCGTTTTGCGGCTATCCCGCTGCCAGGTCATGAACACAGAGCCATGCAGGGACGTGATAATTTTTCTCCGCGGCAAAAGCCCGCGAAGGACGAGATGGGGTAAACCCATTCGTATGAAGCTCGCGACAGTCTGCCCGTGATTGAAGACAAGAACTGGCTGACCGCTGATGACACTGGCGGCCAACTTGGCCCATGATGCAACCAAGCTGAAGCCGTAGCGAATATACTGCCGAGCCGTCGGCCGCGTGCGGTCAAATGCAGGGAACTCGACCGTACGACATTGCCATCCTTTCGCAGATAGCTCGCGGACGGCGAGCTTGGTGGCTGCGGTCTGACCTGTATATGTCAAGGCCTGAGGGTAAGCGAAGACAGCGACTCGAGTCATGCTAATCCTAGTATCCAAATCTGCGCCAATTGAAAGTAAGCGAAAAACAAGAAAAATATCAAAAACATAAGCCCAACTTGGCTGCTTTACACATTGCGTAGCCGGTCAGGGCACACGGATCAACGCTCCGCCGAGATGCCGACCTTTGGAGATCTCTACCATTGTCCTGCGGAACTACCACAGCCTCAACTTCTTGAATGCATGGTACTGGACCATTTCCAGAAACCCCACGAATGAATCCGTTGAACCATACTCGCGCCGGCGAACGGCTCTGGTCTCTTCTAAACATAATTCTTGAAGCTTCGATGTCTTGGTATCGTCGTGCATACGCTGATACCCCATAACCGCCGACACGATCTTCACCTTCGGCCGTATCAGCTTAAAAAACCGTACGACGAAGTCGTAGTCGAGCGCGAACCCCATGGCTGGATCAAACTTTACGCGTTTTGCCACGGACGTCCGGTAAACCGTCGCCTGATTGGTGTAGTAGATATTGTAGCGTAGCTGCCGCCAAGAGACGGGTCTGGTGTGGCGGAAAGAAGATACAACTTTCCATCCGTTTGCTCCATCAGCCTCGATAACGTCCATATCAAACGCAACAACATCAAACCGATCGTATTGCTCCGCTTCATCCAGGAAGCGGTCGAGCGTCGCTATGTTGAACAGATCATCGCTGTTTTGAAAAATAAACCAGGTGCCGCGCGCGCGCTCAAGGCCTTTCTGTATCGCGTCGGACTGTCCCTCATCGGCTTCCGAAACAATTACGTCCGTATCCAGAAGAAGGCGTCGGGCAATTTCAACGGACTCATCTTGAGACCCGCCATCCATGAAGATTACCTCAAACTTGTCACGATTTCGAGTTCCTGCAAGGGAAGATAAAAGCTCTTCAAGAAAAGCACCGCCGTTGAAATTGGGAATGATGATCGACATTTCTTTGGAGGCTGGCATAGGCGTGTTTCACTAACTTTCCAATTGAAAGGGTACATATCGACCCTGAAATACTTGATTTTCCGCAGAACGATCCGGCAACATGGAGGGACAACATCAGGCACTGCAGAGGCTTTCGTGCAGATGATGCCACCCTGGACTGCCCCACAGGCCCTCTATGCGACTACCTTGGCGTCCACCCGAACACTCTACGATAAATGACATAGCAATTTCTCTCTTCGAAACCGATACATTCGCCGTGCATCGCTAGAACATTGAAAACTCGTGAAAAATAGAATTTCTATTCGCGTATTATGTATGTCTTACCGCGACGTCCGCCGAACACCAGACGTCCGGAAAAATGAATCAGGACAACAGGCATCAAAAAAGTCAAGGCCCAAGTGATCTGTTGAGCGAAATAGCCACGTGTTGGAATACTAATTCCGAATAATACCAAAGCGGCAACCATATATTGCAGGCTTTCGCTCCGCTTAAGCATAGAATTCAAGAAAAACCCGATTATATATCCAAATAAAAACGAACTAAAAGGGAGACCGCCGATCCCAAACATCAGCGTTGCCTGACCAACGTCGTGCATTGCAGTCCCTGTGCTCCTCAGGCCTTTCGTTACCCGATTATAGAATCCCAGATAGCTAGCCCTTGGCTTATCAGGGAAAATTGCCGAGGGGATGAACTGCGTAGCGACCAGCACTATCGGTTCAAAGCCGATCTTGGGCAAATAATCATTGTTTTCAATAATAGCAATCGTCGAGATTGAAACGGTTTGTTCGCCGCTTGCCAGAAGGGCCGTACGTATATCCAAATCCGTATTTAGAAGATCGACCACGGAAAAAGAGCCGTAGGAACGAATCTGCGCGAACGCCCCAAGGATGACAGCGAGTAAAATCGTTCCGGAAATGATTGCGATACGACTGAAGATTCTGGATCTGCCCAAGGCGAAGGGGATCACCTCGGCCAAGAACAATATCAGTATTCTGTACCGAAAGCCGCTGTAAATATAAAGCAACAAAAGGCAGATGAAAAATATCGCATTGAGCCACGCGGGACGCCGGTTGTGGCCGATCAGGTATAAGACAAGTGCCAGGTCGAACCCAATGATGGTAAACAGCAGGTCGCCCGAGGTGAATATATTTCGCGACGCGATAGAATATGCAATCATCCCCGCCGCAATAAATCCAAGGGCCACAGTGGCGACCCTGCTGCCAGCCCGTTTCAACTGCGGCTCGCGTGCCTTGACCTTCAAATAGAAGTTTCGCTCGAAAGCCAAAGGTGCAGATAGTCGTACGCCCAGCAGATAGAAAACCGAATAGAGTGTGACCGCAACCGGGAATTTCCAGGTCATATCCGCTCTGGCGCCGGTCACTTCATCGAAGCCGTTAAGAGCAAGAGGCATCGCGACGAGATAAAGGATCACCTGCGAAACAAAAAAAACCGGAAAGGAAAAGACTCCATACCGGGTCACAAAGAAAACCAACAATGCTCCGAAGGTAATCAGATACCAATCTATCATAGAATTTTGAACCCGTATTCCCTCGGTGCTTGTCGCCGGACTTCGCCATCGCGGAGCGGTTTTGCCAGGTTACCTTGACGAGGTACGCCTGCAAACACAAGTTTGCTTCAGACGATATCGCGAATGTCTGAACGAAACTCTGTCCATGTGCGGTCGCGAGCCACTTCCATGGCGTTTTTTCGAATGGATGGCCAACTTCCTTTTTGTTCGATTGCCCGGTCGCACGCGTGCTCTATATCTCGCGCCAAATGGCCTTTGGTAAGATAACCCGACACCCCATCCCGAATGATGTCCGGACCAACCGTATTAGGCGAGCAGATCACCGGCAAGCCATTGGCCATTGCCTCGGTAATGACCAGCCCAAACCCTTCGACGAGGCTTGGCAGGATAAGAAAGTCTCGTTGTTGAGCGTCGAGCCAAAGGGCCTTGTCGTCGAGAACTGTCTTGAACAGTATGTTTTTCGGAATCGATCCAAGCCAACGCTTGACGGTGTCTGACGCGAATCGCGCCTCGCGCGTGTAGATGGTGAGCTCAATTTCAGGGCGATCAGCGACCACTGTCAGTAGTTCGAATACACCTTTTCGCACGACGAACTGGCCGACAAACGCGAGCCTGAGACTATAAAGCGCGTTTGTCGCTATCTCCGTTGATGGTATGGTTTCGGAAGTCTCGGGAAATCCGTAGGGCACTTTGTATATTTTTTCGGAGTCGACGCCCGCGGAAATCAGCGTCTGCTTGGAAAAGGTACTCGTGCAAATCACCTTGTCAGATCGCAGCGCCTCTTCCAGCAATCCCTTGAAATAGCTTTCATTGTCGGTCATTTCCTCTTCCTGACGGAAAAGTGTCTCTGAAAGCTGCGGACGAAACTCTAGATAAGAGTCATAAATTTCCCGGATAGCATGTGGATGCGGATGCATCTGAAACAGCGTGATGCTGCATTTTCTCCGGATATGGCCCGGCAAAGAGTTGATGCCGCAATTGTAATAGAATATCGCCCGCTTTGCCCCGGTCCGCTCGATGGTTTTTGCTGCTTTTTTTCCCAGGAGATGGCTGCGCATCCGATTTACGATCTCGTTGCGCGGGAAAAATTTCTCCAGATAGTCGGTGACAATCAGACCAAATGAAGAATGAACGACGACGCTCATTTCAGGGTCGTATCGTTTCCGGACCATATTTCCGAAGGCCAGTTTTACGAGGAAGCTGAATGGGCTCTTCGGCTGATAGTAGAAGTCCGTAACAAGATGGACTTCAAAACCCTTTTCGCTAAAAGCTTTCGCAACCTGGTAGTTGTCGCGGCGGCCGTTGTGCACAACAATAATGCTATCGGTATCCGGGCGCACAGGTTCAGAACTCCGCTGTTTTGGTCAAAATTGATTGAAGCTGCACGGCGAGCCTCAAGAACCGGCCATGGGTCAGAATTTGATTCTGCCAACGCTTCCGAAGATGTTTTGCTGCAGCGGCCCGGGAACCCGGCGCCGGCCATTGCTCGGACTTTTCAGAAGTCTCAGCCATCCACATCTGCGCTTCGTCTTCCCCCAGAACGCCGGAAAGGTGCTTCCTGACGCTTTCCAGAGCATGTCTTTTCCACTTCGAGTGCTCTTCGGGCTCCGAGTGTGACAACGAGTTCGGCTGGTGAATATAAAGCGTGCCTATGGCGCGGCTGTGACGCCAGCCATGCGCCATCGCGGCAAGGCGCATCTTGAATTCCCAATCTTCATAAAGGGCCACGCCGTGGGTCATCCCGCCAGCCTTGATATAAAGTTCTTTCGATAGCAGCATGTCTCTGGGCAGCGGCCCGCTACGGGTAACGAAATTGGCAAATACTGCCTCCTTCTTCCCTTCGGCCGTCAGCCCCGGGTCGAGCACGCTGGAGCGCAGGAACATTCGGGTCGTTATCAGCGCTATGTACGAATAGGCTACAGCATCGGGGTCGCCGCCCAACGCCGACCATTCGGCCTCAATTTTCGTGGGCGCGAAGAGATCGTCGCCATCCAGGTGGGTCACAAATGGTTGGCTCGCCTGACGTATCGCCAGGTCGCGGTTGGCCGCGACGCCTATATTCTGCTCCCGCAGCACCGGCGTGATATTCGAGTAACGTCTGCCCAGATCAGCAATAAACTCGACGGAACCGTCCGTGGAAGCGTCATCGGCCACAATGATCTCGGCCACGCTTCGGCTCTGATCAAGAACGGAAGCGACCGCTCGCTTCAGCAAATCGCGACGATTGTAGCTGGTGATTATGCAGCTGATCGGCAGCGCGTCAGACACGTCAAGGACTCCCGACTTGCAAAACGCGATCAAGATAATTTTCGATTGTTTGCGCCAGTCGATCTACGACTTCAGTTTTCTGCGCCGCCTGGTCTCTTTGTCCCTGAATTTGCGTCCAGACTTTCTCTGGCGACAACCATCTGTGCCAGCGATGCCCGTGGCAAGCCTTGGTCAGGCCGAACTCTTTCATGATCAACCAGGTTTTGCTGCGCCGTACCGTCAGAGGCGACCCGTGATAAAGGTCAAGCGACACCACCGGCAGGCCGGCGGAGAGCGCGACGACCACGGGGTGAAAACGCACGCCGACATAACCAGACGATCGTGCCAGCAGCTTGAGCCAATCCATCGGCGCGATCGGCAGATCTGCGGTCGAAATTGCGCCGGCGTCTATCTGTCCTTCAGGCGTGGGAATGCTGAGCGTGCGATAACCTTCTGCCTCGGCAAGCCTTGAAAACCGCTCGATCCACGAGCGATCCATGATCTGCTGCGTATTGACGATGACATAGGGCGCCTCAGCCGGCTGTTCGCGTCGCGTTTCCCGGATGAGTTTCCGCAGCGAAAATACCGGATCCGGAATAATCTCCGTCCTGACATCGGGCGCGATGCGCCGGATCTGGCCCGAAGTCCATGAATCGCGCACGGAAAGCCCGTCCATACTTCGCAAGGCGCGGGCCATACCCTCTCGCGCCGTCGCGTCCATACGCGACAGATTCACCCCCATCGCGCTCGGGGCCAGCGCCACTTTCATCGGCTCCGCTCCCGGTCCGTCTGGAATACCCGTCAGCCAATACGGATTTGGAAAAACCAGATCGGCACGGCTGCTTGCCTGGTCGAGCCGAAAGACTGCATCCGAGCCGGTGACAAACAGGTCTGCCGCTGCGTCGCGCACCAGCCTTTCGAAACCGGCCTGATCCTCGACCAATGCGGTTTGCGGAAGATACTCATCCACGAAATCCGCATGCGCCTTCCGTTGCGCTTCTGGAATTGAACGATTGTATTTTTCCACCAGCGCGCGCGGTCGGAAATCGACGAACTTCACATCGTAGCCGCGCGCCTCAAGCAGGCGCCTGGTCCCCAAAGCCTGCAGGTTGGCGCCGAAATTCGGCACCCAGTGATGAGTCAGCACATAAGCTTTTTGTCGGCTCTCGGTCGTCACGCTACACCGTATAGTTTGGCGGTCAGTCGGTGAACCAACCGCAGGTCCGTGGGGTCCTCGTCACTTTTCAGTGCTGCAAGGGCGGGGTCTGTCATGAGGATTGGCTTGATGCCTTTCTGTCCGGTATGCATGCCGCCGATACCCGAAAGTGAGGTAACCGGTCCGAAATTGGGGTTCTTTCGATACCAATGGCTGCCCAGTACCGATGGAAAGGTATTCCCTGATTGCAGAATCGAGACATCCGGCAACGCATCCGCACAGGGCGCGCTGCTGAACTCCGAACGATATCGCACGGCTTTCATCGGTAGCTGTCGCTGCAGAGCTAGCCAGTTGAAACTGTCGACAATGCTGTCCGTTTCCGCAGCTACATCGCTGACCGGCACCGGACCACCAAATCTCTCATGATCATTTATGTAGATGCCGTGAACATAGGTGTTGGAGAATGCGCGGGGACGACCTTTAATCTTGCCGCCCACTGTAGCCAGCGCCGGCAAAATATCACGCAGCGGAATATCGGTAGCCTGTGTTCTGAACTTCGGCCTCAGGGCAAGCTTCGCGGAGGATTTCAGAAAAGTAGAGGTCTTGCTCCCAAATTGCGAATAACCAGCTTCGGCCAGAAACCCGTTAAAATCAACGTCATGCGTCCAGGGAACGATACTGTGGTCGGAGGTCACGATGTGATGCTCTGGCTGGAGCTCATTGAACAGCAAGGCCAGGGTGTCGTCGAGAACCTTCATGTGCTCGTTTATCATGGCGAGCCATGGGCCGGACCAGCTCTTGCGGTTTTGATGATCAGCCGGCATCCGCATGACCTGTGCGATTTCGGACATCGCTAAAAAAAACAGGACCGTCGTCGCCCGAAAAGCCACGAAACCGAAATCTATCTCGTGTTTTCTGGCCAAAGCAACAAAGCTCCGGGCCCGTGCAGACATCATCTGCGTAAGGTTTTCAGTCAAGGCGCTGAAACTCGGAAAAGTCTGCGCTCCCAACCTGGTATCAAAAATATAGCCATGGTCTTCGAGCAGTTTGGAAACGTCTTCCGGGTAACCAATGTTGGGAGGCATACCGCCCTGCATGATACCGCCACCGCCGCCACTGACATAAAATCCGTTGACCGATTGTGCCGGAGAGGTTGTCGGCACATTCATCATGCCGATTCTGGCCCCTGTATCCTCGGCCAATCGCCATATAGGCCTGAAATTAGGCGATCGCGAAAGATCTTTGTAGCTATAGGAAATGGTGAAATCGCCAGGCGAGTCGAACAGCGGACGCATATAGAGAGCGCCCGTCGTCTCAGCTCCCAGTCCGGACAGCATTTTAACCCAACCACGCTGATTGAGGTCTTCTGTCACGTCGAAAGTGACGTCGGACTTCCGCAAAGAATGCCAGAACGGCATGTCGAAAGCATCGAATACTTCCGCGGTCCCGCCGTCTATACCGATTATGAGTTGTTTCACAATTTGCTCCTTGAGCTTCTGAGCACACTGAGTTCCAGCACAAACTTTCGATCTGTCAGCATCAGAACCGCCATAAAGACCACAACCGCGACGGAGGCGGCCACGACAAGTAGAACAAGCGGGGGCCAGGCGGATAAAAGCATAACGAGCCCGCTCCCGACCGCCACCAGAGCCAATGTGGCCAGGAGGACGCCTTTCAGGCTCGAAAGGTAGTTGAGATAATTCGTACCCAGCTTGCGCAGGAGGTAGCCCAGTTGCAAGGGCTCGACGATAACGCCGCGCAAGAAAAATGCGGCGGCAACATACACGACGCCAAACGGTGCGGCCGCGGCCAGGAGAATGGTGCCAATGATTGCGCGCAGGCTCGAGAACCATAATCTTGCCGAAGGTCTCCCGATGGCCACGATCGTCGAGCCGTTGACGTAATTCAGAGAGGTCAACAATCCTGCTCCGCCAAGGAAAGCGATGATCGGCGCGACAGCGGACCATTGTTCACCCAGCATCACCTTGACCAGGCTGTCGCGCAGGACGACGGAAAGCAGGAAAATAGGCACCATCACCGCCCCGGCCAGCCGGACGAGGCGCAGGAAAATCTCCTTTACCCTTTCCGGAGAAGATCGGTGCACCTCGGCCAGGATCGGCAGCGTTACCCTGGAAAAGGCAACGCCAACCACCTGAAGGAGCAGGTTCATGACCCGCATGCCCATGGAGAAAATACCGAGAGCATCGACGCCCAGAAAGAAACCGACAAATAGCTTGGGGCTCTCCCGGTTGTAGTAGGTCAGCAGATCCGCTGCGGTCATCGAAGCGCCGAAGGTGAGCATCTGGCGCGCCGCCGAAGCGTCGAAGGTCATGCGCACAGTCCGGCCCAGCACGAAATAGGTCAGTACAAGCGTCAATACCGCTCCGCCGATCAACTGGATGAACAGCGCCTGATAGCCGAAACCGAGAAATACGAACGGCGCTGCGATTGCGCCTGAAAGCAGATTGGAAATCAGCGTTCGCTTCGCGAGCGACTTCATTTTCAGATCGCGCCGAAGCATGCCGGTCAGCGTCGCGGTGAGCGCGGATGCTATCGTGGCGACGACGAGCACCGGCATCAGATCAACGATCCCCGGTTCATCGAACGCCGCCGCTAGCGGCTTGGCGACCAACATAAGACCCAGGCCGAGGACCGCCGAGAAGAACACCGTCGTCCAGACGGCAGTGCTGAATTCCCGATCATCAAGTTGCGGCTTCTGAACGACAACCGAGTCGAGACCAAAGACACATAACTTCGTCGCAAACCCGACCAGCAGCGCTCCAGAAGTAAAAATACCAAAATCTTCCGGCGTAAGCACGCGCGCGAACACAAGCAGAAATATAGTGCTGACGCCCTGCCCGCCCACTTGCTCGACGGCCGACCAGATCGTAGCTCCAAGTGCCCGTTGCTTCGAGATCATTTGAGTATCTGAAATCTTGGCAATGATGCAATCCGCTCGTCCAGCGCGGCATAGGTGCGCTCAAACTGGGCCTGGGTGGGAAGATCAATCTTGCTCACACCAACCCGGGATTTGCGCTGCGGCAGCTTCAGCGGGATGCCGCAGAACGCAGACAACTCATCTTCATACTCCCACAGAGCGTCATAGTGAATAATTGCCCGCGCTACGCCGGTCAGGTTGAGCCACCCCTCGATTTGTTCCTCGAAACGCAGCACATCCTTGTGACCCAGGTCCTCGAAACGCCCAGAAGAATGAAGATGCTCGAAATGTTCCTCGATCCAGGCCTCACCATAGCGATCACGGCATGACACGACTGACAGCGCCGCATCGGAAGCAGGGCCGAAAACGAAGATCACCTTGGCGCGGGTATTTTGCGGCATTGCACTGGCAACGTCATGGGTTTTGTACACCACCCCGTTGGCAAATGTCGCTTCATCAAGGTTCCATGCATAATCGGAAACAAGCCTCGTCCCGAACTCATGAAACCGCCCGAACCGCTGCCTCGCCATGCTTTCACGCAAGCCGTCCCAGATCAGCGTTGAGCCTGACCGCCCCATGCTGGCAACGACCAGGGGCGGAAACCGGGTGGGAAGGAAATGCTGCAGGAAATGTTTGGTTCGCGTTCGCAATGATGGTCGCTTCATAAAATATTCCGTATTACTGGAAATGTTTCGCGCTAAAATTCTTTCTAAATCTCTAAAAATGAAATTCCAGAAAATTAACAAAAATTAAAATCAAAAAAATCAAATATTATTAAATTAAAAATACGCAACAATTCATATTTATGAAAATCATTACATTAAATTTTTCGATATTGTTTGAAAATAGATAAAACCCAGACCCTAAAAGTGAATATATTTACACAGAAACCGACCGAGGCACCCAGCAGCAGAAACCATTACGAATTGGCATCCCGGGAGCCCGCCAATTCCTTGCTTAACTCCTCGATCTCAGCTTTCAGCGCCTCGTATTCCGCCATTTTCCGGGAAAGAAAACGTCTGGTAATCGCCGTCTTTTGGGCTATGCCCTTCGGCGTGAGAATATAGGCATAACGGCGCTTGTCTTTTGCGGCAGTGAAATTCCCCAGTTTCAAAAGACCTTTTTCAATCAAAGCGTTGAGCACGTAATGTATTCCGCCAACGCTTATTCCAACGGCCCGGGCCAACTCACGCTGAGTCATTTCCGGATTGTCCTGCAACAGGCGAAGTACCCGGAACTGCGTGTCCTCGCGAATCTGACTGTGCTTGCTGGTCATCTGTCAATATTCAACGGAAACCACACACTGCCTGCATGGCAGTTTGGATCGTGGATGTCGATGGAAACGCGGCTACCCTGCTCAATTTTGAGCAATATCAGATGCTACCCGACCATACAAGCCGCAAAGTGGGGACGATAGGCCCAAGACCCCTAGCTGCCCTCTTTCTTCGTAAATCCGCAACCAAGCATGAAATGGAGCAGGTTGGATGGATACAAGGCAATTATCGTCGCGCTTGTCATGTCGGATTGCGACGGAGCGGAAGTGTTTGAGGAAGGTGACAGATCGAACAGTCGTTTTCCAGATCGCCATGCAACACGTCTGCATCGCAGCCATAAACGCCCAAAAGCTCAAGCCAAGTGACCGAAAAGGTCAAAGCCCGCAAAAAAGGTCAATCCATGTGACACTTTACATTACAAAGGGAAAATTTGGTGGAGCTAAGCGGGATCGAACCGCTGACC
>NZ_DEPM01000287.1:0-317 GCF_002358775.1 Martelella sp. UBA3392 | reverse complement strand
CAGCTGAGCTATAGCCCCAATCTTCGAGACCGCCGGGGCGGTGCGAAGCGACGTTTTCGCGTCGGGTGGCGGCTTGTTACTGTGGATTTTCGCCCGATGCAAGCCCCAAAAAATCAAAGGCCGGAAAAAAATCGGCCGGGCCCGATCTTCCGCCGGACTTGCCTGAAACAGGCGCCCTTTTCAATAACCACAAAATCAAAACGCCGGGTCAAAAACCCGGCGCCGCTTCATCTTCAATAATCGCCGTCAGCGATCTTAGCTGTCGTCGTCGTCATCCGAGACGCCGATGATACCGGAGACGTCGTCGTCATCGTCGT
>NZ_DEPM01000028.1:0-5883 GCF_002358775.1 Martelella sp. UBA3392 | reverse complement strand
GGATCGCCATAGGACGATTCCACCAGATAGAGCATGTTGCCGGCAAGGCCCGCCTCGTTCATGCCGTCCGAGGTGGCGAGATTGTAGATCGCGACGATCACCGAGCCGTATTTCGAGGTCCATGTCGCAGACCCCTCGCCCACCCCGCCATCGCGGGAAAGCCCGCGCGGAAACACCCAGAGATCGGATTGCATGGTCACATCGCGCCAGTCCATCGAGCGGCCGGTGATATAGGTTGAGGTTCCGGTCTCGTAGAAAATCCGCGTGCACATGATCTGTCCTCCGTCGCACCTGTTTTTGGTTGGCTGAGGCTAACCCGGCAGCGCGCGGCGGACAATCAAAATCGGTTCAGAACCGGCTGTGCTTCGCCACCAGCTTGGCGAGGATCGGTCCCAGCGCCATCACGAAGAAGAACCGCGCGATCTGCATCGACATCACGAAGGCGACGTCGACATCGGTGGAGGCGGAGATGATGGCGATCGAATCCGCGCCGCCGGGGCTGGTCGCGAGATAGGCGGACAGCGGGTCGATGCCCGTGAGCCACACGAGAAGCGCGGCCAGCACGCCGCAGATCGCCACCAGCGCAAGGATCGAGGCGATGACGCGCGGCATGGCGCGGCCGGCATCGAAGATGACGGCGCGGTCGAAGCGCGCGCCGATGCCCCAGCCGAGGGTGGCATAGGCGATGGCGAGCAGGATCTGCGGCAGTTCGATTTCGATCAGGCCCATGACGTTGAGCACCGAACCGGCGATCACCGTCGTCAGCATCGGTCCCGCCGGCAGCTTCAGCCAGCGGCCGAAGAATACGCCGATCAGGATCAAGGCGAGCGTCTGGGCAAGCGGCCCCCATGCCGGCTGCACGAACCACAAAACCGGCACGGCCGTTTCCGCAGCGCCGCCGGTCCAGAGCCGCGCGAAGGTGGCGGCGATCAGCGTGACGATCACGACGCGGGTATATTGCATGAAGGCGACCAGCCGCATATCGGCCCCGAACGAGGCGGACATCAGCGTCATCACGCTCGCAGCGCCGGGAAACGCGCCCCAGATCGCGGTGGTGCCGGGCAGCACCTGATAGCGCGCCAGAACCCAGCCGATCGCGATACTGGCGAACACCACCGACAGCACGCCGCCGACAAAGATCATCCAGTCGGCGCCGATTTCCTGCAGCACCGGCCATGTCATGGTCCGGGCGATCAGGCAGCCGAGCACGCCCTGCGCCAGATTGAACGGCAGGCGCGGCATGGTGATCCGCCGTCCGGTAAACACGATCAGGATCGACGCCAGCATCGGGCCCAAGAGCAGCGAGGCCGGCAGCGCCACGAGCTGCATGAGGATCACGAGCAGGATGGAGAGCGCCAGAAGCGGAAGCCAGATGCGCAGAAGCTGTCTTTTCCCGCCGTCAGCGGAGGCCGGTTCTTCCGGCTCTTCTGCGGAATTCATCGTGCGGACAATCCTGTAACGCCGGCCTGTAACGCCGGATCGCCCGCAGCCGCGGGACGACGCTGCGTCATGCCCGGCCGGCGGGTCCGATCCATTCACCATGGCTGATCTTTCCCGTCACCGGGAATCGGCTCCCGTTCCTCTATACGCGGCGGCGGCGGGCAAGCGCAATCGCCTCACATCGCGCAGTTCTTCCGGCGCATCGCGATGTCCAGCGCGTTGACGCGGCCCTTGGCGTAGGCGATCGCGGTTTCCTGGTTCTTGATGTTCTGGTCCTCGGACATGCTGCCGAGGCTTGCGCCGAACATGCGCACATCGCCGACAATCTCGCTGTCCTGCTCTTGCGCAAGGTCCTTCAGCTTCGCGTTCTCGTCCTCGTATTGGCTGAGCAGCGTCTCGCAGCTCGCGCCGGCGAATTCCTCGGGCGAAACCGGAATAGCACCGATCGAATCGGCGCGCTGAGTGCAGGCGGCAAGCGTGGCGGCAAGGGCAATGACGGTTATGGCAGAGCGCATGAAGGTGACCTTTGCGGAAAAATGGGGCGACAGCGTATCAACGCCGGCGCATGCGGCGGGTTCCCGCACCATAGCGGATAAATCCGCTCAGTCGTCATCGAATTTCACGCTGCTGCGGCCATTTGTGAGTTCGCGCACAAGCTCGACCAGCGCCGCGGCCCCCGCCTCCGGCACGCGCAGATGAAACTCGGCGCCGGTCTCGGTGAAATCGCGGCCGGCGATCACGAGGCCATCAACATCCTGAAGCCGCGCCTCCACGAGCGCCAGATCGGAGAAGGCAACCGGCAGCACCCCCGCCGTCATCGCCACGATCGGCAGCTTTTCGGCCAGCCGCAGGCATTCCGCGGCACTGCCGCCATAGGCGCGCGCCAGTCCGCCCGTGCCGAGCTTCACGCCGCCGAACCAGCGCGACACAAGCACCGCGACGCAATCGATCTCCTGGCCTTCGATCGCCTGCAGGATCGGCTTTCCGGCCGTCCCGCCGGGCTCGCCATCATCGGAGAAGCGGTAGTCGGCGCCAATGCGCCATGCCCAGCAATTGTGGGTGGCATCGGCAAAGCTGTTCCCGGCGATAAAGGCCTTCGCCGCCGCCTCGTCATCCACCGGGGCGGCAATCGTGGCAAAGCGGCTTTTCTTGATCTCCCGCTCCGATGTCGCGGGACCTTTGAGCTTGAACATGAGGGTCACCCTTCCGCGCCTTTCAAACGGCACGGCAAGGGCGAAGTCAAGCCGGGCTGCTGGTCAGCTTCAGCGTCGCGAAGGAGGCGACAAGCCCGGTCAACCCGGTGGCGAACGCGCCCCAGGCCATATCGACGAACACCACGGTCCACGACCAGCCGGCAAGGGTCGCCATGTTGGTGAGATCATAGGTCCCATAGGCCATCAGCCCGAAAATCGCGCCGTTCCCGAGGCCTTTCAGCGCCGAGCCGGCCCTGACGCCCGGCAGAACGGCGAAATAGAAGATGCCGATGAGATACATGAAATAAAAGCTCAGGCCGGCGGTCCAGTTGGGCGACGGCAGCAGCAGCGGCCCGATCTCGGATTGGTAGAACGGAAAGGCGATCGTGCCGAGCCAGATGAAATCCAGCAGGGAAAAGCAGATGGCCGTGGCCACGAAAGCCGTCAGGGCGCGTTTCATGGGGTCACCTCAGATATCCAGAAGCGGTTGCAACACGCGCATGAACCGGCTCTGGAACCTGAGCGGCGCATCGGTGACGGCGAGGCATATGCATTCGGACTCGGGGCCCACCACCGGCTGGTGGAGCGTATCCTCATCTTCCTCCTCGAAATCGCCCGGTCCGAAAACCTCGCCTTCCGAGGTGAAGCTGCCATGCAGCACCAGCGTCAGTTCTCTGCCGCCATGGCTGTGCTCGGGCAGCGGTTTTCCGGCATCGACCCGCAGCAGGCGCACCTGAATGCCCTTGTCCTCAGTTTCAAGCAGCGCCTGATGGGCATAGAGCCCCAGGCGTCGCCACGGCACGTCCTCGAACGTCGCGCCGACATAGGAGCGCAGCGGCTCGGGTATCAGCGCGGCCCCCGGCGCGGCCGGCGCCGGTTTGGCTGCGGCTTTGACATCCGTCGCCTTCAGCCGCGCCTGAAGCGCTGCCCAGGAGGCGTCCTCGGAAACCGCCGCGGTTTCGGGTTCCGCCGCGTCCATGAGGGCGCCGCCGGCGGCCTCCATCAGTCGCAGCCTTGCGCGACAATGCGGGCAAAGCGCCAGATGGGTTGCCACCGCAAGCGACCAGCTCTCCTCGAGGCTGCCCGAGGCATATTCGAGCAGAAGCGCGTCGCTGATATGGTGATGGATGGTGCCTGTCTTCATCGATTTTCCCCAAGCGCGGTTCGTAGCCTGGAAAATGCTGCTCTGATTCTGGATTTGACCGTGCCCAGGGGAAGGTCCAGGCGTTCGGCGATGATACTGTGGGAGACTTCCTCGAAAAACGACATCCGCAGAAGCTCTGCCTGTTCCTCCGGCAGGCCGGAGAGCGCGGCGCGCATCCGCGCGGCATTCTCGTCCTGCTCGAACTGGACGTCGGGCGCTTCCGGTCCGTCCGGCACCAGCGCCGGGTCGTCCGGGTCGAATTCCGGCCGGCGCATCTTTCTCAGGCTGTCGACCCTGACGTTACGCGCGACGGTGAAGATCCAGGCCGAGGCATTGCCGCGGGCGGGATCGAACAGTTCCGCCTTGCGCCAGACCATCATCATGGTCTCCTGCACCAGTTCCTCGGCGAGCGCCGGGTCCGATGCGCGTTTCATCATGTAGCTGCGGATGCGCGGGCCGAAATGGCGAAACAGGCGTTCATAGGCCGCCATGTCCCGCGTCCGTCCGACACTGACCAGGCAGTGCGACATTTCCTCTACCGATAGTTCGGGCAAACTCCTCACCTTCCCGGTGCGCATCCGTTTTCGCATGGCGCGGCCTGCCGCCCCTTTTCGGGGCGCTGCAGGGATCGGACCGGTGACCGGCATGGGGCAAGCGCTTTCAAGCATACCGGCTATTACGGCCGCGATTTCCGTCCGGATTACAGGTTCCGATAAATTTTGCGCCTTTTCAATCCATCACGCCGCCCGCCGCGTAAATCATGGTGAACAACAAGGCGGAAACAACACGATGCACCACCCCCAGGAAAACGCTTACAGAAAGCTTCGCGCCGACAGGAAGGTCGCGGTGATCGGCTCCGGCATTTCAGGGCTCTCCGCCGCCTGGCTCTTGAGTCGCTCCTGCCATGTGACGCTGTTCGAGGCTGACGACCGGCCGGGCGGACATTCAAACACCGCCGATGTCGCCATCGGCGATCGCACGATCCCGGTCGATACTGGCTTTATCGTTTATAACGAACGCAATTATCCGAATCTGACGGCCATGTTCTCCTATCTCGGGGTCGAGACCGAGGCCTCCGAGATGTCGTTTTCGGCGTCGCTGGATAATGGCGCTTTCGAATATGGCGGCAGCAATATCGCGACGCTGTTGGCGCAGAAATCGAACATATTGCGCTTCAGCTTCTGGCGGATGGTCTACGACATTTTCCGTTTCTACCGCCATGCGCCCGCAGCCGCCAGATCGGAAACCGACCAGGAACTGACCCTTGGCGACTATCTGGACGCGCGCGGCTATTCCAAGCGGTTCGTGCGCGACCATATCCTGCCCATGGGTGCCGCGATCTGGTCTACGACGCCGGAGCAGATGCGCGCCTATCCGCTGGCCGCCTTCACCCGCTTCTTCGAAAGCCATGGCCTGCTGACGCTGGTGGACCGGCCGCAATGGCGCACCGTCACGGGCGGCAGCCGTTCCTATGTCATAAGGATGCTGGAGCAGATCAGCGGCCCGGTGCGCCTCAACACGCCGGTTGAACGCATCGTGCGGGACGGCGGCGGGGTAAGGCTGGTTGCCGGCGGCACGGAGCAGCGTTTCGATGCGGCGGTCGTCGCAACCCATGGCGACCAGGCGCTGAGACTGCTCGACAATCCCGCGGAGGAAGAGCGAAACCTTCTTTCCGCCTTCCGCTACACCACGAATGAAGCCTGGCTCCACAGCGACGAGCGCCTGATGCCGGCCCATCGCAAGGTCTGGTCGAGCTGGAATTATCTCGAGCGTCGCGATCGCGGTACGCCAAACCTTTGCGTCACCTACTGGATGAACCGGCTGCAGAATATCGATGAGCGCGTGCCGCTGTTCGTGACGCTCAATCCTTGCGAGGAAATCCGGCCCGAACTCGTCCATCAGCGCTATACCTACATGCATCCGCTGTTCGACAAGGCGGCGATCGATGCACAGCGCGATCTCTGGCGCATCCAAGGTCAGGGCAATGTCTGGTATTGCGGCGCGCATTTCGGCAGCGGGTTTCACGAGGACGGGCTGCAATCCGGGCTCGCCGCCGCCGAGGCGATCGCAGGTGTCAGGCGCCCCTGGAACGTCGAAGACGAATCC
>NZ_DEPM01000182.1:0-24738 GCF_002358775.1 Martelella sp. UBA3392 | reverse complement strand
ACCTCTCGACAGGTTCGGCGGTTGCGGCTTTTAGGGCTTACGCCCTTACCCCCTCTCTGTCGCTTTCGCGACATCTCCCCCTCAAGGGGGGAGATTGGTTGGGGGCTATGCGGCGAGGTGGCACAAAAAAACCCGGCCGCCGGGCCGGGTTCGTTCATTCGATTCAGCGATTGCTCAGCCTGCCGCGCGGGTCTTCTCAAAACGCTTGCGTTCGTTGGAGTCGAGATACATCTTGCGCAGGCGGATCGACTTCGGGGTGACTTCCATCAGCTCGTCGTCCTGGATCCACGACAGCGCGCGATCGAGCGTCATGCGGATCGGGGGCGTCAGCTTCACAGCTTCGTCCTTGCCGGCGGAGCGGATGTTGGTGAGCTGCTTACCCTTCAGCACGTTGACCTCGAGGTCGTTTTCACGCGTGTGAATGCCGACGATCATGCCGGCATAGACCTTGTCGCCCGGCTCGATGATCATCGGACCGCGGTCTTCCAGGTTGAACATCGCGTAGGCGACGGCTTCACCGGACTGGTTGGAGAGCAGGACACCCTGGTTGCGGCCGCCGATCTCGCCCTTGAAGGGCTGGTAGTCGTGGAACAGGCGGTTCATGATCGCCGTGCCGCGGGTATCGGTCAGAAGCTCGGACTGGTAGCCGATTAGGCCACGGGTCGGGGCGAAGAAGCGCAGGCGCACGCGGTCGCCGCCCGAGGGGCGCAACTCGACCATCTCGCCCTTGCGCTCGGCCATCTTCTGCACGACGACGCCGGAATGCTCCTCATCGACGTCGATGACGACTTCCTCGACCGGCTCCATCAACTGGCCGGTTTTCTCGTCCTTGTGCATGACCACGCGCGGACGCGATACGGCGATTTCAAAACCTTCGCGGCGCATGGTCTCGATCAGGACGGCAAGCTGAAGTTCGCCGCGGCCGGAGACGTAGAAACTATCCTTGCCTTCGGCTTCCTCGATCTTCAGCGCGACATTGCCTTCGGCTTCCTTGAACAGGCGATCGCGGATGACGCGGCTCGTGACCTTGTCGCCCTCGGTGCCGGCAAGCGGACTGTCGTTGACGATGAACGACATCGTTACCGTTGGCGGGTCGATCGGCTGGGCGGTGAGCGGGGTCGTGACCGACGGATCGCAGAACGTATCGGCAACCGTGCCCTTGGAAAGGCCGGCGATCGCGACGATGTCGCCCGCCTGGGCTTCCTCGATCGGCTGGCGCTCGATGCCGCGGAAGGCGAGGATCTTGGAGACGCGGCCGGTCTCGACCGTCTTGCCGTCCTGGCTCAGCACCTTGACCGCCTGGTTCGGCTTGATCGAGCCGGAATTGATCCGGCCGGTGATGATGCGGCCGAGATAGGGGTTGGCTTCCAGCAGCGTGCCGATCATCGAGAACGGACCCTCGGCAACCTTCGGCGCCGGGACATGCTCGACGACGAGGTCGAGAAGCGGGCCGAGACCCTGATCCTTCGGACCTTCCGGCGAGGTGTTCATCCAGCCGGCGCGGCCGGAGCCGTAGAGAATGTGGAAGTCGAGCTGCTCGTCGGTGGCGTCAAGGGCGGCAAACAGGTCGAAGACCTCGTTGACGACTTCATCGGCGCGGGCATCCGGGCGGTCGATCTTATTGATCGCGACGATCGGGCGAAGACCAACCTTCAGTGCCTTGCCGACCACGAATTTGGTCTGCGGCATCGGGCCTTCGGCGGCGTCGACCAGAACGATCGCGCCATCCACCATCGACAGGATACGCTCGACCTCGCCGCCGAAGTCGGCGTGGCCGGGGGTGTCGACGATGTTGATGCGGGTGTCTTTCCAGACGACCGAGGTCGCCTTGGCGAGAATGGTGATGCCGCGCTCTTTTTCGAGGTCGTTTGAGTCCATCACGCGCTCGTCAACGCGCTGGTTTTCGCGGAATGCGCCGGACTGTTTCAGAAGCTCGTCAACAAGGGTCGTCTTGCCATGGTCAACGTGCGCGATGATCGCGATGTTGCGAAGTGCCATATTTTTAGATCTCTGGGGCTGGGGCGCAGTCAATGTTCTGGGGAGGAGCGCCCGGTACTCATGGGGGCGCTCTTACACATATTTTGACGAAAACGAAAGAGAATGTTTTGTGGCAGGCTTCAGCCAAAGCCCAAAAACAGCGCACCCTGATAGAACACGAAGGCGACCAGCCAGGCGTAAACCAGCGATACGACCAGCGAAAACACCATGAACAGGGTCGAGCGGCTTTCCGCGCGCACGGTCGCGACCGTGGTCAGGCAGGGGGTGTAGAGCAGGCAGAACAGACAGAAGGAATAGGCGGCGGCCGGCGACACGGTGAGCCCGATCTGGTGGGCGACGAGGCCGGCGGACATGGCGTAGATGGTCGAGAGTGACCCGATCACCACTTCCTTGGCAATGAAGCCGAAGATCAGCGCCAGCGTCAGGTAGGGATTTATTCCTATGGGTGCCATCACCGGCTGCAGGAACTCGCCGAGCCTGCCGCCCCAGGTATCAAGCCCTGTCGCGTCGGTCGGGAAGTTGGTGAGAAACCAGACGGCGATGGTGCCAACGATGATGAAATTGGTGGCGCGGCGCAGGAAGATGCGGAGTTCGCCATAGCCGCGCAGCCACACCTGCCTGAGCGTTGGCACCCGGTAGGGCGGGAGCTCCAGCACGAACGGCTCGGTATTCTTGAACTGTCTCGAGCGCGAGAAGATCGCGGCGGCGAGAAAGGCCGCGACGAAGCTGATGATGTAGAACGAGAACAGCACCAGCGGGCCCTGCGTCGGCGGAAACACGGCGGCGATGATGAATACGAAAACAGCCAGCCGCGCCGAGCAGAGCGAGAAGGGGATGATCAGCATGGTCAAGTGCCTGAGCGGCTGCGAGCGCATCACCCGCGTGCCCATCAGCGCCGGCACGTTGCAGCCGAAACCCATCATCTGCATCACGAAGGAGCGGCCGTCGAGGCCGACGCGGCGCATCCACGTATCCATCAGATAGGCCGCGCGGGAGAGGTAGCCGCTGTCCTCCACCGCCGCCATCAGGAAGAAGAACAGCATGATCAACGGGATGAAGGAGGCGACGGTGGCGACGCCCAGCCAGATGCCGTTGATGACGAAGTTCTTCAGCCATGCCGGGCCGAGATCGAGCGCCGGGGCGAGGGCATGCGCCTGGACCCAGTCGGTGACGGCGCCTGCCACATCCTGCGAGGGCAGGCCAAGCGCCCAGACGATGTAGAACACGACCAGCATCACCGCGAAGAACAGCGGCAGGCCTAAAAGCGGATGCAGCAGCACCCGGTCGAGACGTTCCGTCATCGTCTTCGGGGGCGTTTCCGGGTAATGGACAGCGCCATCGATGGTCCTGGCAAGCGTTTCGGGCGTCATCAGCGTGGCGCGCAGCGTATCGTAACCGGCAAGCGTTGCCGGCATGCCCTCATGATCCGCAAGCGCGGCAGCGACCGAGGCGAGCGCCTCCAAATAGCCCTCGCCATATTTGGCGCTGATCAGATGCACCGGCAGGCCGAGCCGCGCCGACAGTGCTTGCGTATCGATATCGATCCCGTTGCGGCGGGCCTCGTCCGCCATGTTGAGCATGACCACGGCGGGCAGGCCGAGCAGTTTCACCTGCAGCGGCATCAGGATCTGACGGTCGATCTGGCTGGCATTGACGACGATGATGACAAGGTCGACCGGGTAGGTCTTCAGAAAATCGGCGACGACCGTCTCGTCCTCGGAAAAGCCCTCAAGGTCGTATATGCCGGGCAGGTCCACGACCTCGGTCATCCGGCCACCGATCCGCACCCGCGCATTCGACAGCGAAACGGTAATCCCCGGCCAGTTGCCGACATGGGCGCTCGCGCCGGTGATGCGGTTATAAAGCATCGACTTGCCGGTATTCGGCTGGCCGATCATGGCGATGCGGGGAATGTCGTTGCGGGAAAGGTCGGCTTCAGCAGGAGAGCAATGGGACATTATGCGTTCCGGTCTTCAAAGTGCAGGACCGGGCGAGATCGTCCGGCAATTTGACCCGGCGTGCCGTTTCGGCATCATCGTTTATAGCTTTCGAACCTTGACCAGCGCCGCCTCTGAACGGCGGATGGCGATCTCGGTCGCCTTGCCGGCGCGCACCACGAGAGGTCCGCCAAACCAGCCGCGCCTGACCATCATCACCTGATGCGGGCTTGAAAGGCCCATCGCTCTCAGCCGCACCGCCAGCCCGTTTTCGTGACCGCCGGCGTCGATGATTTCGACAACCCCGCTTTCGCCGGGCGCAAGGCTTTCCAACGATACGATCCGGCCCTGCTCGGCCGTCATCATGATCGGGTCTTGCATGGTTCGTTTCCCTGACGTCGTCACGCTTCTATGACACGGCACGTTTATGGCGGCAATAGGTGAGTATCGAGGGAAGGTATAATTAAATTTCTGAAATATATGCGGTTTGCCGCCCACTCAAAGCTTATAGGCGCGTTTGACCAGATTGTAGGTAAGGTCGCGGGCGACTTCCGGCGCCTCGTCCTCGTCCAGCCGGCCGGTGGTCACCAGCGTTGCCAGATAGGCGCAGTCGACGCGGCGGGCGACATCGTGGCGGGCGGGGATCGAGCAGAAGGCGCGGGTGTCGTCGTTGAAGCCGACGGTGTTGTAGAAGCCTGCCGTCTCTGTTGTCATCTCGCGGTAGCGGCGCATGCCCTCCGGGCTGTCATGGAACCACCATGCCGGGCCAAGCTTCAGCGAAGGGTATGCGCCGGCGAGCGGCGCGAGTTCGCGGGTGTAGGCGGTCTCGTCCAGCGTGAACAGGATGATGCTGAGCGCCGGGTCCATGCCGACGGCGTTCAGCAGCGGGCGCAGCGCCTCGACATAGCTGGTCTGGACCGGAATATCGAAGCCGACATTGCGGCCGTGGCGGGCCATCATCGTGCTGGAATGATTGCGGAACGAGCCGGGGTGGATCTGCAGCACCAGTCCATCCTCGATGCTCATCCGGGCCATCTCGGTCAGCATATGGCCGCGGAAGGCGTCCGCCTCATCCGCGCTGCACGCGCCCTTCAGCGCCTTTTCAAACAGCGCGGCGGCTTCGGCCTTCGGCAGGTCCTCGGTGCGGGCGGTGGCGTGGCCGTGATCGGTGCTGGTCGCGCCGAATTCCCTGAAATAGGCCCGCCGCATGCGATGTGCGTCGAGATACTGGTCGTATCTGGTGGTGTCGAGCCCGGTAATCGCGCCGAGTTTCTCGACGTTTTCGGCAAAGCCCTCGAAATCGGGATCAACCACCGGATCGGGGCGATAGGCGGTGATCACGCGCCCGCAGGTCCAGCCGCTTTCGCGGATTTTCCGATGCCATTTCAGGTCGTCGAGCGGGTCTTCGGTGGTCGCAATCACCTCGATGTTGAACCGCTCGAACAGCGCGCGCGGGCGGAACTCCGGTCGCTTCAGGCAGTCGTCGATGTGATCGTAGAATTCATCCGCCGTGTCGGGTCCCAGCCGCTTGGTCAGGCCGAAGACATGCTCGAAGGCGTGTTCCAGCCAGCCCCGGCTTGGCGTGCCCCGGAACAGGTAGAAATTTTCAGCGAACAGCCGCCAGATCGCCCGGCTGTCGGCCTCGCTCGCGCCGCCATCGATGCGGGCAACGCCGAGCTTTTCCGGCGGAATGCCCTGCGAGCACAGCATGCGGAAAACGTAGTGATCCGGCACCACGAACAGTTGCGCAGGATCCGGAAAGGGCTCGTTTTCGGCATACCAGCGCGGATCGGTATGGCCGTGCGGGCTGATGATCGGGAGCCTGCTCACGTCGCGATAAAGCGCGCGCGCCAGGTCCCGCGCCTTCGGTTCCAGCGGGAAAAGCCGGTCAGTGTCGAGCATTTGCGGCTCCTTGGCCCATTGCAATTCGTCTTAAAACTAATATGTTAGTATGTAAGAATTGTCAACGGAGGCCGCATGGTGGCCAGTATCGAGCAGCCCCGCCAGACGGTGACCGATGTGATCTATGACAGGCTCTACCGCCAGGTCATCGAGAACGAGCTACCGCCCGGCACGAAGCTTTCGGAAGCCGAGGTCGCGCGCACGCTCGGCGTGTCGCGCCAGCCGGTGCGCGACGCCTTTTACCGGCTTTCGCAGCAGGGTTTTCTGCTGGTGCGGCCGCAGCGCGCCACGCTCGTCGCTCCCATTTCGGTGGAGGCGGTGATGCAGGCGCTGTTCATCCGCACGGCGTTGGAGGTGGCGACCGTTACGGCCGCCGCGGAGCAGGGAACGGACGAGGATTTCGACAGGCTCGACGCATTGCTCGAGGAGCAGGCCAGGGCGGTGCAGGCCGATGACCGGATGGGCTTCCATCGTCTCGATGACGAACTTCACCGCCAGATCTGCGCGCTGGCGGGCCATGAATACGCCTGGACGCTGATCCGCGAGCACAAGGCCCATATGGATCGCATCCGTCTCCTCTCGCTGTCCTTCACCGCCCATGATGCGTTCGCCGAGCACCGTGCCATCGTCGGCGCGATCAAGGCGCGGGACGCCGATGCCGCCGTTTCCGCCATGCGCCATCACCTTTCCCGGATCGCCGGCAGCATCGAGCGCATCCACCAGACCAATCCCGGTTTCTTCGATCAGGAACAGATATGAAAAACATTCTCAGCATCGGCGAATGCATGGTCGAGATGGCGCCGCACGCCGATGGCGCCTATACGCGCGGCTTCGCCGGCGACACGTTCAACGCCGCCTGGTATCTGGCGAAGCTTTTGCCCGAAGGCGCCACGGTGGATTATTTCACCGCCGTCGGCACGGATGCCGTCTCCGGCGAGATGCTCGATTTCATGGAGCGGTCGGGCGTCGGGACCGGCTGCATCCGCCGGATCGAGGAGCGCACGGTCGGCCTCTACATGATCGCGCTGAAGGATGGCGAACGCTCGTTTTCCTACTGGCGCGGCCAGTCCGCCGCCAAACGGCTTGCTGCCGATCGCGAAGCGCTTGAGGCGGCGGTGCGGGGTCGGGACCTCATCCTGTTTTCCGGCATTACCATGGCGATTGTCGACGAGGCCGATCGTGGCACGCTGCTGGACGTGCTGGCCGAGGCGCGAAAGGCGGGCGCGGTGATCGCCTTCGATCCCAATATGCGCCTCCGGCTGTGGCCCTCGCGCGCGGTGATGGCCGAGACCATCATGCAGGCCGCGGCGATCAGCGACATGGTGCTGCCGTCGTTCGATGAGGATGGCGCGGTGTTCGGCGATGACAATCCCGAGGCCACGATCGCGCGATACCGGGCGCGCGGCGCGGAGGCCGTGGTGGTCAAGAACGGCGTCGATACGATCCATGCCCGGTCCGGAACGGAGGGTGCGATCACCTTCCAGCCGACGCCGGCCGAAAACGTGGTCGACACCACGGCGGCGGGCGACAGTTTCAATGCCGGTCTGATTGCCGCGCTTTCCCGGGGCGTAAGCCTGACCGACGCCATTGGCCAGGCCGCAGCCCTTTCCGCCCGAGTCATCGCCGAGCGCGGTGCTCTGGTGGCCGAAGCGGTTGGTTGAGCGACGGGGCCGTATCCAGACAGGCGCCTTTACGGGACCTTGGCCGCCGTCACCTCAACCTCGACCAGAAACTCCGCGCGGGTGAAGCCCGAGACGATCAGCAGCGTGGAGACCGGCAGGGGGTCGGATATGTACTGGTCGCGCACGTCCATATAGGCCGGGAAATCCTCGCGCATCGTCACATAGCCATTGATGCGGATCACGTCCTCGAAGCCCATATCGGCTTCGGCGAGGATCTTGCCGATCGCCTCGAAACAGAGCTCGGCCTGTCCCTTGACCGAACGCGGGATCACCTCGTCCGCGCCGATGCCGAGTTGGCCGGAGGTGACCAGCAGCCCCGCGCCGGGCGGCACGTAAAGCCCGTGGCTGTAATTTCCGAAGGGTTTGCGCACGCCGTTTGGGTTGATGCTCTTTTTCATGAAACCGCCTCCGAGACCTGCCATGAGCCGTTATTGTACTGATGCCCGACCGTCAGGCCGGGCATGCGATCTTTCGTCATCCGCGCCGCCGAACGGCCATGCGCGTCGCGATCCAATGTAGCGGTTTCGCGGGGAATTTTAAGCCGTGTAGCCGCGTATCCCCTTGATTTCCAGAAAATCCTCCATGCCCCAGGCGGCGAATTCGCGGCCATTGCCGGATTGCTTGTAGCCGCCGAAGGGAATGGCGGTGTCCCAGTCCGGGTCGTTGATCGTGACATTGCCGGCCCGAAGCCGCGCCGCGACCTTGCGGGCATGGTCGAGATCGCTCGATTGCACATAGGCGGCAAGGCCATAGGGCGTGTCGTTGGCGATCGCGATCGCTTCCTCCTCGCTTTGATAGGACAGCACCGACAGCACCGGGCCGAAGACTTCCTCGCGGGCGATCGTCATGGCGTTGTCGACATGGCCGAAAACGGTGGGCTTGACATAATAGCCGTGATTGATGCCGTCCGGACGGCCGGGGCCGCCGACGGCAACGGTCGCGCCCTCTGCGATCGCCGTTTCGATAAGCCCCTGGATCTTGTCATATTGCTGGCGGCTGACGACCGGGCCGAGATCGGTGTTTTCCGCGCCCGGATCGCCGACCTTGAGCGTCAGCGCCGTCTTGCGCGCGATCTCCAGCGCCTCGTCATGCCTTGCGGCGGGCACCAGCATGCGCGTCGGCGCGTCGCAGGACTGGCCGGAATTCTGGAAGCAGGAGCGCACACCGCCGGCCACCGCCTTTTCGAAATCGGCATCCTCCAGCACGATGTTCGGCGACTTGCCGCCAAGCTCCTGGCAGACGCGCTTCACCGTGTCGGCGGCGGTCTTCGCGACGATGATGCCGGCGCGGGTGGAGCCGGTGAAGGAGACCATGTCGACTTGCCTGTGGCCGGCCATGACCTGGCCGACATCGGGACCGGTGCCATTGACGAGGTTGAACACGCCGGGCGGAACGCCGGCCTCCTCCATGATCTCGGCGAAGATGATGGCCGAAAGCGGCGCGATTTCCGACGGCTTCAGCACCACGGTGCAGCCGGTGGCGAGCGCCGGGGCGACCTTGGCCGCGATCTGGTTCAACGGCCAGTTCCACGGCGTGATCAGGGCGCAGACGCCGATCGGCTCACGCACGATCAGGCCCTTGTTGCGCTCCTCGGAGAACTCGAAAGCCTCCAGCGCCTTGCGGGTATTGCTGATATGGGAGGCGCCGACGGGAACCTGGGCGCTGCGCGCAAGCTTCAGCGGCGCGCCCATTTCTCTCATCACCGCCTCGACCAGATCATCGGCGCGCGCACGGTAGCATTCCAGCACCCGCTCCAGAAGCGCCAGGCGCTCCTCGCGCGTGGTGAGCGAGAAGCTCTCGAAGGCGCGTCGTGCGGCCGCCACCGCCTTGTCGACATCCGATGCCTGTCCGAGCGCGATTGCGGTGACGACCTCTTCGGTCGCGGGATTGATGACGTCGAGCGTTTCCCGCCCGTCCGGCTCAACCCAGGCGCCGTCGATGAAGAATTTTCTGTGGTGGGACATCGGTATCTCCGTAAATTGCATGCAGCGCCATCGCGCCGTCTATAGCGCATAAATGTGTTGAAGGTCACGGCAAGGCAAGCGCCGCCTCTTCAACTTTCTCCGGGATCTTTCGGCAATTGCCAGTCGATCGGCTCGATGCCCTGTTCGAGCAGGAACTGGTTGGCCTTGGAAAACGGGCGGCTGCCGAAAAAGCCGTTATGGGCCGAAAGCGGCGAAGGATGCGGGGATTTCAGCACCAGATGCCGGCTTCTGTCGACAAAGCTCGCCTTCTTCTGGGCATAGGCGCCCCACAGGATGAACACGACATGTGGGCACTCATCGTTCACGACGCGGATCACTGCGTCGGTGAATTCCTCCCAGCCCTTGCCGCGATGGGACGCGGCGGCGGCCTGGCGCACGGTCAGCACCGAGTTCAAAAGCAGGACGCCCTGCTTCGCCCAATGCTCCAGAAAGCCATGGTCGACCTTCTGAAACCCGACATCGGCGGCAAGCTCCTTGTAGATATTGACGAGCGAGGGCGGCGTGCGCACGCCGGGACGCACCGAAAAGCAGAGCCCGTGCGCCTGCCCCGGTCCGTGATAGGGATCCTGCCCGAGGATCACGACCTTCACCCGGTCGAGCGGCGTCAGGTCGAGCGCGCGGAAATATTCCTCGCCTTTGGGAAAGACGACCTGCCCGCTTTTCTTCTCGTCGACAAGAAAGGATCTGAGGCCCGCCATGTAGGCGCTTTCGAATTCCGGTTGAAGCTTCTCTTTCCAGCCCGGCTCGAGTCTGACTTCGCCCATGCTTCGCTATCTCCCGTTGGTGTCCTGCCTGCGACAATTGTCGCACTTGTATAGCAACGGTGCCTCACCAATTCCAATAGAGGCAGAAGGAGGCCCCGACATGCAAACCACAGCTTTTGTTGCAACGATATTCGACGGCAAGTCCAACCCGAACAAGGTGACCGTCGCCTTCACCATGGCGCTCAACGCGCTCAAGAAGGGGCACAGCGCCACGATCATCCTGATGGTCGAGGCCGTGGAACTGGGCAAGCCCGGTGCGACCGACGGCATCGATATCGGCGCGCCGTTCGAACCGGTGTCCGACCTGCTCGAGAAATACCGCACGGCCGGCGGAAAGATCGCGATCTGCGGCGCCTGTATGAAGCATAACGGCTTCAGCGCCGAGGACATGGACCCCGCCTACGAGATCATCACCGCGCCCGACGTCATCGATCTTCTGATGAACGCCGAGGGATCGCTGCAGATCACCTGAGGGGGCGCGGCATCCGCGAATGCGAGCCGGTGCGGCAGGGGGCCGCCGGCAGCGCCGGCAAATAAAGTCGCGGGCGGCAACGTTCCGGCGTTGACCGGCGCTTTGGCACAGGCCAAACTGCCGGGCGTGATCACATCGCGCCAAGAACAATCCTGACAGGGGGTTTCGAAATGCTCAACTTCAAGAAAACGGTGTTCGCCACCGCGGCGATCGCCGCTTTTGCCGGCTTTGCCGCTCCGGTCGTCGCCCAGGACACCAAGACCGTCGCCATCACCTATATCGTCGAACACCCCGCCCTTGACGCCGTGCGCGAAGGCATTGTCGAGAGCCTCGCCGAAAAGGGCTACAAGGAAGGCGAGAACCTGAAGGTCGTCGCCCGCTCCGCCCAGGGCAACATGACCACGCAGAGCCAGATCGCCGATGAATTCGCCGGCATCGCACCGGACGTCGCGGTCGGCATCTCGACCCCGTCGGCCCAGGCGCTGAAGAATTCCATGGGCGACACCCCCGTCGTCTTCGCCGCCGTCACCGACCCCGTCGCCGCCGGCCTGATCGAAAACCCGGAAAAGCCGGAAGCCAACATTACCGGCACCTCCGACAAGCAGCCGCCGAAGCCGGCGCTGGAGCTGATCCAGAAACTGGTCCCGGACGTCAAGACCATCGGCGTCATCTATAATCCGGGCGAAGCCAACTCGGTGGTTCAGGTCGATGACATCAAGGCCGGCGCCGAAGAACTCGGCCTGACCGTCGTCGAAAGCCCCGCCGCCCAGTCCACCATGGTGCCGGATGCGGCCCGCAACCTCGTGGGTAAGGCCGACGCCATCCTGCTGCCGACCGACAATTCGGTGATCTCGGTTCTGGAAGCGATCGTGACCGTCGGCGAGCGCGCCAAGCTGCCCGTCTTCACCACCGACACGGATTCCGTCGAGCGCGGCGCGGTCGCGGCCCTTGGCTTCAACTATGCCGAAATGGGCACGGTCACCGGCGATATGATCGCCCAGATCCTTGAAGGCACGCCTGTCGCCGATATTCCGGTCGTGGTTCCCGGCAATCAGGACCTGTTCCTGAACCTCAAGGCGGCCAAGGCCATGGGCATCGAGGTTCCGGCCGACGTCGTTGACAGCGCCAAGAAGGTCATCGAATAAACATGACGCTTTTCGCACTTGCCGGCGCGTTTGAGACCGGCCTGCTCTTCGCCCTCGTGGCGTTGAGCATCTTCATGTCATTCCGCGTTCTGGACTTTCCGGACCTGACGGTGGATGGGAGTTTTCCCCTTGGCGCGGCGGTTTCCGCCGCCGCCATCATCCAGGGCATCGATCCCTTCATCGCGACGTTTTTCGGCCTGATGGCGGGCGCGGCCGCCGGCTTCGTCACCGGCCTCCTGAATGTCCGCTTCGGCATCATGAACCTGCTCGCCGGCATCCTGTCGATGGTCGCGCTGTTTTCGATCAATCTTCGGATCATGGGACGGCCGAACCTGCCGGTCTACGGCCAGGACACGGTGTTTTCCCGCTTCGAAGACCTCGTGGGCGCGGGGCTGTGGAGCAACACGATCCTGCTGCTGATCATCGCCATCGGCGCCAAGTTCATCATCGACTGGTTCCTGAAGACCGAAATCGGCCTCGGCCTGCGCGCGTCTGGCGAAAATCCGGCCATGGCGGAGGCGCAGGGCATCCGCAACGGCGCGATGACGCTGCTCGGCATGTCGATCGCCAATGCGCTCTGTGCGCTCGCCGGCTCGCTGTTTGCGCAGATGCAGGGGGTGGCGGACGTCACCATGGGCGTCGGCACCATCGTCACCGGGCTTGCGGCGCTGATCATCGGCGAGGCCATTCTCGGCCGTCGCA
Organism: Martelella sp. UBA3392; assembly: GCF_002358775.1. Lineage (NCBI taxonomy): Bacteria > Pseudomonadati > Pseudomonadota > Alphaproteobacteria > Hyphomicrobiales > Aurantimonadaceae > Martelella > Martelella sp. UBA3392. Next base: position 12,151 of record NZ_DEPM01000182.1, on the reverse strand, counting down.
CCGTGTTTCTGGCAACGCTCGGCTGCGTCATCGGCGCGGTCGTCTACCGCCTGTTCATCGCCTTTGCGCTGTCGGCGGGCTTCATCGGCATCAAGCCGCAGGACCTGAACCTGATCACCGCCATTGTCGTCGCTGTCGCCGTGGTGCTGTCCCAGAGCCGCGGCAAGAAGGGGCGCAAGTCGATGTTCAATTTTCGCCTCGTGCGCGGCGCGCAGCAATCGGACGAAGGGCAGGACTGATGCTGAAACTCTCCGACATCCACATCACCTTCAATGCCGGAACCGCGACCGAGGTGCGGGCACTGCGCGGCATCTCGCTCGATATCGCCGAGGGCGAGTTCGTCACGGTGATCGGCTCCAATGGCGCCGGCAAATCGACGCTGCTGTCGACCGTTGTCGGCACGGCCAAACCTGATACCGGCTCCATCCATCTCGCAGGTAATGATGTTACCAACTGGCCGGCCGCCAGGCGCGCGGGCCTTGTCGGCCGGGTGTTTCAGGAGCCGCGGCTCGGCACCTGCTCATCGCTGTCGATCGAGGAGAATCTGGCGCTCGCCGCCGCGCGCGGCAAGAAGCGGGGTCTCGCCCTCGCGCTTGGCAAACGCGGCCAGAAGAAGCTTTTCGCCGAACATCTGGAAAAGCTCGGCCTTGGTCTCGAGCACCGCATGGCAACGCCGATCGGCGCGCTTTCCGGCGGCCAGCGCCAGGCTGTCAGCCTGCTGATGGCGACGCTGCTGCCGATGAAAATCCTCGTTCTCGATGAGCACACGGCGGCACTGGACCCCTCCGCCGCCCACAAGGTGCTGACGCTTTCGGCCGAGATCGCCGGCGAAAGCCGGCTGACCACGCTGATGGTGACTCATTCGATGAAGGACGCGCTGGCCTATGGCTCCCGCACCCTGATGATGAATGCCGGCCAGATCGTGCTCGACATTTCCGGCGAGGAGCGCTCGAAGCTGAAGGTCTCCGACCTGCTGGAACGCTTTGGCCGCGCCGCGGGCACCGAGATCGATGACGATCAGCTGATGCTGGCGTAGCAAAAGCGCTCACCGCCCATTCCTCAGAGCGCCAGCGCCCAGACCTTCGCCGACCGGACGTCGCCGTGGCGCAGCCGCATCGAATGCACCGGATCGAAGCCGGCGATGCGCTTGGTGCCGGTCCAGCGGCCATTATCGGCAAAAACCTCGACCGACCCGATATCGAGGAACACCCGGATATGGCTCGGCTTTGCGCCGGGCGCGATATAGCGCGGCGTCGGGTTTTCGGCGTCGTCGCGGTAGACCAGGCTCAGCCCTTCCTCGTCGAGCGTAATCACGATCTCGATATTGTTGTGATAGAGATCAAGCTCGAAGCTCGGGCCATCGAGATCGATGACGATTTCCGCCTGCCCGTTTTCCAGCGTCACCAGTTCTCCGGCCGCAAGCGCTGTTTCATCCACCAGATGGTCGCGCAGGCTTTCCACGCCCTCGATCGGCGGCGTCAGAAGCGTGTCGTCGGCGGCGTCATAGACGAGGTTGCGCGGCAGCGTCATTGCGGTCGGGAAGTCGATTTCGGGCGCGGCGTCGGCCCAGTTGGCAAGCCAGCCGATGCCCACCGGCGTGCCCTGGTCGAGAAAGGCCTGGAAGGCGTAATTGTCGGTGACGAAGTCGAGTTCCTGCTCGAAATGCGGCGTGAATGTCGTGCCGTCGAACTTGCCGACGGTCGCCGTGGTGAGGTTTTTGCGCCCGGTTTCTTCGTGATGGCTGTGCATCAGCCCGCAGATCAGCGCCCAATGGGTGGAAGGATCGCCCGCCGGCCCGTCGAGCGGCAGCAGGCAGGGACATTCGATCACCTGTGTGTTGAACCGGCCCTCCGAATGCAGCACCGAGACGAATTCCCAGCCGCCGGCCGCCGTCACATCGGCGGTCTGATAGAGCAGGACGACGCCTTCCTCGCCCATGCGGCTGCCGAGCAGCATCTTCCAGTAGCCGTCCGGCCCGCGGAAGACGTAAGGATCGCGGAAATCGAGGGTCAGGCCCTCAAGCTCGGGCCGTTTGTCGATCAACGGTTTGGCCGCGCCGGCGAAGATCAGCGATTGCGAGGTCGCCACCATCTGGATTTCGCGCTCGGGATCGCGCTCGATCACGCTTTCGGTGAAGAACACGCGGACGCCGGCGGAGTTTTCCAGCGGAATGGCGGAACCGGAGAAGGCGCCGCCGCGCTTGTCCGGCTTGGCGGTCAACTCCTCGGAGGGAAACAGGAAGATCGGCAGGTGCCGCCAGTGCAGGAAATCCTCCGAGACCGCATGGCCCCAATGCATCGTGTTCCACTTCAGCCCGTGCGAATAATGCTGGTAGAACAGATGCGCCGAGCCGTTGAACCGGCCGAAGCCGTTGGGATCGTTCATCCAACCGAAAGGCGGACGGAAATGATAGGAGCCGGGCGCGGGCGCCGGCGCATTGGCGGCATGGGTGCGTAAGACGGTGATGCCTTCTTCCAGCACCTTGGCATCGGTGAACCAGTAGGCGACCGAAATCGTCGTCGTTTCCGGGTCATAGGCGCATTCCAGCTCTCCGCCATGGGGAACGAAGAACATCCGGAATTCGTATTCCTCGGAATTCTGCACGAACACATTGCCGAAAACCCGGTCGTTCAGGGAAAGCCGCAACTCCGCAGGCGCATGCGGGTGCACGGCCTTGAGCCAGACATGAAGCACGGCATTGACCGGCACATTGCCGCGCAGCTTGCGTAGGCGGGTTTCGTCGGCGGTGGTCAATTCGTACATGCTCGTTCGGCTCCGTTCCTGCGCATCGACGCCGGAACGCCCTGCGCTGTTGCTGCGCCGAACGGCCCGGAATGACAGTCATACGCACCGTGGCAAAGCCAATAAATGGTCACCCGAATGCGCTCTCCCGCACGCGCCGTCTCCCGGCGCCTGCCTGCTCTTTCAGACCTAGTGGTCTGAGCGTCGATGTAAAGAGGGGGCAGGAGAAATGAACAAGCTCAAAATAGATCGTTGAATACAACCTTTGATTGTGTTTATGGTATATATAAATTTAAGGTAGAGGACGTTACCATGTATATAAATCCATTTCGCGCCTATCAGTTCGTTTTTGCTACCGCCGTTTCCGCAGGTTTAGCGCTTTCGGGATCTGCGGCCCTTGCGCAGGCGAACGGCGCGCAGCCGCTGCAATCGCTCTTCGATTACATCAACAATACGACAGGCGCGGCAGGCATTTATGAAAATTGCAGCCAGATCGATAATCTGGCGACTTTAGAGACGACAATGTATGTCTGCGACTATGTCTCCCAGACGAACTGGAAGGGAACGGATCCGGACTACATTTCCGCTACCACGGGCGGCGGCGGATGGACGCACAAGGTTTCCATCGCCGTTCCGAAAAAGATCGGGATGTCGCAGAGCGACTACATCTACATGATCAATGGCGGAAAAGACTATTTTCTCTACGAGGGGATTTTTCAAGATCTCCTGGCGCAGGAAATTTCCGCTGCGCCATTCAATATGGCACCGGATGACCTTGATTCCGTGCTGAATAGCGGTTGCACAACGCCGTCGCAGACCAATTGGTGCCAAACCGCAAACCTATCGGCGCTTCTTTCCTATCTTCTGAATATCCCCATGATCGTTCAGAATTTCGTTCCGAACGAATTGCTCGACATGTTGAGCATTGTCGACGGCAAGACCTATTATGCGAGAGAGGAAGACGACCTCGTCGCCGAGTCGCTTATGCATCCGGCCAATGATGGAATTGATGCAATCGACTATGCCGCGCTGTTTCCGATGGCGTCGTCAGTCGTCCACAGCATGTCCGCCGCCCGGCAAAGCATTGCCCAATTGCCGGCGCTTTCCGGCCTTCCCCAGGTAGGGCAGTATGTCCTGACAGGCGCCTCCAAACGCGGATGGACGACCTATCTCGCCACCGCATATGATCGCCTGTCGAACCGGTTGGTCAAGGCCGCCGTTCCGATCGTCATGCCGATCGATATCAAGTCGGTCCTGGCGCAGGTGCATGCGAACTATCAGTTTTCGAACCTCTATAATGGTTGGCCGCAGGACCTGCAGCCTTATGAGCAGGACCCCCAGGGCACCGGCAACAGGAATCTGTTGGACAAAATGATGTCGGGAGAGCTGGACAATCTGCTGACCCAGATCGACATCGTCTATTATCTGCAATCGAATCCGCAGCTGCTCAACCAGTTTCCGCTTCTCGAAGTGGCCGCCTCGCATGACGGATTTTTCACGCCCGCTGCGCCCGCCATCTACATGAACGACTTCTGGAATAATGGATACGATCCTTACGCGACGCTGATCATCCTGCCCAATACCACCCATAGCGACGTTACCCCGTCGGAGGTTTCCGACCTTGTCGGCGCCGCGCTTCAGATCACCGGTTTCGCCATCGATGTTACCGGCAATACGGGAAATGTGCTGAACTATACGCCAAATTCAGGTTTTTCATTCCCCTTCATGAGTCAGATTCAGGTCAATGGCGGCGTCATGTCCGTGGAGACGAACAATCAGCCCGGGGCGGTCGATCTCCCCAATGGTGGAAAGAGTGCCAGTCCCGTCTACTATAGATGTACCTATACCGACGAGAAGGATGATCTTCTCTTTCCGGGCACACAACCGGGTGAGACCACGTATTCGGAGCCTGCCTATTTTGAGAATGTCACCTTCCAACACCCTTCCCCGCTGGAATGGCGTTGGGCGATGGACGTGGATTCGCTCGCAGGCCAGATGAGCCAGTGCAATGGAAGCAATAGTTCAAATTACCTGTCCTTTTTCATCGGGGTGAATTATCCGGGACCCGATGGCGACTTTATCGGGGATCATTACCGCAACAGCCCGATCTACGTTATCGACAATCCGAACAGGTAGGGATTATCGATATCGGACAGGAAATGATGGACGGATGGAGGCCCTTAAAAGGCCTCCATCTCGCTTTTCACATGATCGAGAAAGCGGGCGCGGGTTTCTTCGGTGCAGTTGTTCATGTCGTAATGGGCCATGAAGCGCACCGGGGCGCCGATCTTGATCTGGGCGCGCAGCACGCGCTTGATCATCTTTTTCGGTGGATTGCCGGCCAGGAAGGCCCGCATCGGCGTCGCGCCATAGGTGAAGACGGCGGCGGCCTTGGTGATGTGCCGCAGCGTCGGTTTCAGCTTGCCATCCTCCAGCGCGAAACTGACGCCCGGCAGCCAGACGCGGTCGAAATAGCCCTTCAGCATCGCCGGATAGCCGAAATTCCAGATCGGCGTGACGATCACCAACGCCTCGGCCTTCTGCAGCCGCTCGACATAGGAGGCGACCGGGGCGGTATTTTCCGGATAGTCGTGATAGCCGATCCGCTCCTCGCGGGTCAGCACCGGCTGGAAGTTCTCGGCATAGAGGTCGCAATCGTCGACGTCATGGCCGGCCTTGGTCAGGCTTTCGACAACCTGTCTGTGGAGGGCCGCGCCATAGCTGGTTTCCACCGGGTGGGAGAAGAGCACGAGAACCCGCATCTCACTCCGCTCCGGTCTCGGCAAGACCCTTGAACAGGAAGTTCTTGCCGGCCTTGAAGTCGAAATCCGGATTTTCCCAGGCGATCATCTTGCCGGGGTTCATCAGGCCCTTGGGGTCGGTTTCCTTCTTGAAGGCAAGCTGCAACTCGTCGGTCTGCTTCATGCCGCCTTCTTCCAGCGTGTAGCGGTGCGGGTTGAAGATCGGGCAGCCATGGGCCTCGTGGATCAGGATGATCTCCTCCAGCCGCTCCGGCGTGGTGTAGCGCACCAGCGGCAGGCCGGAACATTGGATCGCGCCGTCGAAACGCAGGAATTCCAGATGGCCGATGACCTCGTCGCCGAAAAGCTCGGTCATCTCGCGCACCTTCTCGACATGGTCGGGGCCGGGATACTGCACCTGGAGATAGGTGAAGCTGTCGGGCTCCATCTTCAGCGCGCGCAGCGTGGTGTGGTTCCAGCCAAGCTCATAGGCGCGCGGAATGCCGCGCAGGCTCTCCACTTCATCGGCGCGGAACCGGATTTCGCCCTTCATCAGCTTCACCAGCGCCTCGAAAGGCGCGAGCGCGTGGGGGGCGACCATGACCACGGTGACGGCTTCGCCCTCCCTCAGCCACGGCTTGTGGCGGGTGAAATATTCGTAAGGGACGGGGGCGGCGATCGGCGCGATTTCCTTGACCAGAATCCCGGAGGATTTCGCCAGCCGGTCGGAAAACCGCACCGCGTCCATGAAGCTCTCGTGGCCGACGATCACGTCCACCCAGTCATAGGCGGGTGCGAGCGGCATTTCGACCTCGGTGATGATGCCGTTGGTGCCGTAGGCGTGGGAGACCTTCAGGAGATCGCGCGCCGTCAGTTCCATTACGCGGGGCTCTTCTTCCAGCGTGACGATCCTGAGGCGGAGCACATTGCCGAGGTCGCGCAGCCCGCCCCAATGGACCGAGCCGACGCCGCCGGAACCGCCGGCGATGAAGCCGCCAAGGGTGGCCTGGCCGGTGGTGGAGGGGTGAAAGCGCAGTTCCTGGCCGGATTTTTCCTTCAGTTCGCGGTCGAGCTGGGCGCAGATGATGCCGGGCTCGGTGATGACGCGGCCGGGGTGAATTTCCTTGATCCGGTTCATCTTGGTCATGTCCAGCACGATGCCGCCGGAGAGCGGCATGCACTGGCCGTAATTGCCGGTGCCGCCGCCGCGCGCGGTAACCGGCACATCATGGCGGAAGGCGACCTTCAGCACCTTGATCACCTCCTCCTCGCTTGCGGGCGAGACGATCAGGTCGCCGGTGACGTTTTCGAGCTGGGCCTTCAGGATCGGCGAGTACCAGTAGAAATCCCGGCTCTTGCGGGAAACGAGGTTGGGATTGTCCTCGATGGCGATGCCGTCGAGTTCGGCCTTGATCTGTTGATAGTCCGGCATGTTCACTTATCCATCAGCGGGTCAAGTTCGCGATAATCCGGCAGGCTGCGGTCGATGCCCATGCCATTCCGCATCACGATGCGGTCAGCCTGCGGACGGGAAAGGAATTCGCTCCAGCGGCGCGCGCTGAAAAGCACCAGATCGGCGGGGCCGCCTTCGGCGATCACGCCGCGCTCCGGCCTGCCGAGGATTTCGGCGGGGGTGCGGGTGATGATGCGCGGCGTATCATCCAGCGGATGATCGAGATGAAGAATGCGCACCGACTCGCGGATCACCTCGACGGGGTCGAGATCGCCGTAAGCGTAGAACGGGTCGCGGGTATTATCGGAGGCGACGGCGGTTTTGACGCCGGCGGCCGCGAGCTCCTTGAACAGCGTCACGCCGCGCCAGCGCGGGGTGACGCCCGCGTGGCGGTCCTGAAGATACATGTTGCACATCGGCAGCGAGACGACCGCGATCTCCGCCTCGGCGACACGGTCGATGGTGCGCCGCGCCGTGTCCTCATCCTGCCTTGCGAGCGAACAGCAATGGCCGACGGTGACCGCGCCTTCGAATTTATTGCGCATTTTGGCCTCTGCGATGCGGCCAAGGGTCAGCACCTCGCGGTCTTCGGTCTCGTCGACATGGAGGTCGATATCGAGCCCGGCGTCGCCTGCCGCCTGGAACATCCGGTCGAGCCTTGCGTCGAGATCGGGCAGCATCTGGGTGACGCCGCCGATCAGGCCGTTGCGGCGTTTCAGCAGGGCCACCAGATCATCAAAGAACGGCTCGAAAATCATGTCGATCGCAAACAGGGCAACGGCCTGAAGCTCGATCCGGTCCGCCCATTTCTCGCGGATATCGGAAAACACCTCGAAGGAGATCTCGTGCTGCGGCGGCAGGCTGTCGATATGGGTGCGCAGCAGGCCGGTGCCGTGGGCATAGGCGCATTTCAGCGAGAACTCCATGCGGGCGGCGACATCGTCCGCCGACCAGTTGGCCTGGCGGTCGGCGCTGACGTTTTCGAGCGCGCCCATGAAGGTACCGTCGGGATTGCGGCGGCGCTCCCAGATATGGCCCTTGTCGATATGGGTATGCATGTCGGTGAAGGTTGGCCAGACCATGCCGCCGCGAAGGTCGGTGGCGGGCAGGGCGGCGGGTGCCGCGCCGGGCGCGGCGATCGCGCCGATCCTGCCGTTTTCGATGGTGATATCCGCAGAGATCAGCCCCTCGCGCGCATCAAGACCCGTCGTATCGGCAAGGCAGATGGCGGGGAGGGTGGCATTCTTGAGAACGAAGGCCGGGGCCTCGGGAAGCGTGACGAAACCGGTCATCAATTCTCTCTCTTGAGGCTGCTTTCATGCCAGCGATGCAGGAACAGCCAGGCGATGAAGGATGTCAGCGCGAAGATCGCAACGCCAAGGCAGGCGAGCATGAACAGCGCCGCAAAAAGCCGCGGAATGTTCAGCCGGTACTGCGATTCCAGGAGCCGGAAGGCAAGGCCGGAGCCGGCCCCGGCGGAGCCAGCGGCAAATTCGGCAACCACGGCCGCGATCAGCGCCAGCCCGCCGCCGATCCGAAGCCCGGTCATGAAATAGGGCAGCGAGGCCGGCAGTTTCAGGTGGATCAGCGTCTGCCAGCGTGAGGCGCCGTAAAGCTCGAACAGGTTCAGAAGATTGTGGTCGACGCTCTTCAGCCCCTGCGCCATGTTGGAGAGGATCGGGAAGAACGCCACCAGGAAGGCGCAGATCAGCAGCGCGATTTGTGTTGTCGGCGTGTAGATCAGGATCAATGGCGCGATCGCGACGATCGGCGTGACCTGCAGGATCACGGTGATCGGGTAGAGCGCGGTCTCGATCCAGCGCGACTGCACCATGATCACCGCAAGGCCGACGCCGCCGACAAGCGCCAGCCCCAGCGAGATGAAGGTGATCTTGGTGGTGACCCACAAGGCAGGCGCAAGCGTGCCCCAGTCCTCGAAGAAGGCTTCCGCCACCAACGCCGGGCCGGGCAGGATATAATGCGGGGTCTGGTAGATGATCACGATCGCCTGCCAGATCGCGATCAGCAGCACGATCACCGCGATCGGGATAACGATCCTGAGAATGGTCTCGCCATTGCGGACGAAGAAGCCGGGGCGGGCGTAGGTCTGTTCCGTGTTTTCGTCACTCATCAGTGCTCGCCTCCCGCTGCCTGAATGGCGCCCTGAAGCGAGCGCGAGACCTTCTCGCAGGCGAGCCTGTATTCCTCCGATGTGCGGTAGCTCTCGTCGCGCTCCTGGCTGGTATCGAGCGGGAAATCGTCGAATACCTGTCCGGGCCGCGCGCGCATCACCACGATGCGGTTGGAGAGATAGGCGGATTCGAACACCGAATGGGTGACGAAGATCACAGTGATGCCGGTCGCATGCCAGAGCCGCAGCACATCGTCATTGAGCTTCTGCCGGGTGATCTCGTCGAGCGCCGCGAACGGTTCGTCCATCAACAGCAGTTTCGGCTTGGTCACCAGCGCGCGGGCGATCGACACACGCATCTTCATGCCGCCGGAGAGTTCGCGCGGATAGGCATTGGGGAAATCCTGAAGGCCGACGGTCGCGAGCGCCGCCATGATCTCGTCGCGCACGCCCGCCTTGGATTTACCGCGCAGCTTCAGCGGCAGGAAGACATTGTCGAACACCGTCGCCCACGGCATCAGCGTCGGTTCCTGGAACACGAAGCTGATATCGCCTTCCGGCTTTCCCTTGGCGGAGATGCGCGAGGTCGGCCAGTCGATCGTCCCTCGCGTGACGTCGCCGAGCGAGGCCATGATCCTCAGCGCCGTCGACTTGCCGCAGCCCGAAGGGCCGAGCAGGCTCACGAACTGGCCCTGACAGACGGTGAGGCTCATATCCTTGAGCGCGATCGTGCCGTTGGAGAAGATCTTGGTGACATGCTCAAGCTTCACCAGCGGCTTTTGTGTGAGTGCCTCGGCGGGCGCCATGCGGTTTTCCTGTATGCGTAAACGGGCCGCGCCCCGCGCGGGCGCGGGGCGCGAGATGCGATCGGATTACTTCATCAGGTCCTTGCCGACGCCCTTGCAGACGAACTGCGTGGTGTAGGCCTTGGTGTAGTCGAGGTCGGCTTCATAGAGCCCGATATCGACCATGTCGTCGAAGAAGGTCTTGAAGTGTTCATCGGTCATGCAGCCGATGCCGCCTTCCTCTGCCTCGCCGGAGACGACGATGCCGTATTCCTTCATCTTGTCGATGGAGAACGCGATCTGCTCATCCGTCATTTCCGGATTGTCTTTCTTGATCAGATCGTTGGCGGCCGTGTTGTCGCCGTAGAGGTAATTGTACCAGCCTTCGATCGAGGCATCGACGAAGCGCTGCACGAGGTCGGGGTTCTCATCGACCATCTTCTGCTGAGCGGTGATCATCGTCGAATAGGGCGAGTAGCCGCTGTCGGCGAGCAGGAAGACCTTCGGCGTCCAACCGGCTTCCTTTTCCACCGAATAGGGCTCCGATGTCAGATAGCCCTGCTGGGCGGATTGCGGATCGGCGATGAACGGGGCCGGGTTGAAGGTGTAGGGCTTGTACTGCTCGTCGCTGAAGCCGTCGAAATTGGCCTTCATCCACTGGAAATAGGACAGGAACCCGTCCTTGCCCATGAAGATCGTCGGCAGTTTGGCGAGATCGGCGAATTCCTCGATGCCTTGATCGGGATGCGCCATCAGGATCTGCGGGTCCTTCTGGAAGATCGCGGCGACATCGATCAGCGGAATGTCCTCGACCACGGCGTCGAATTCGCCCTGCGGCGAGCCCATGTAGAAATCGACCTTGCCGGCGATCAGCAGCGCGCGGTTGGCCGCCTGCGGGCCGCCCTGCACGATGGTGACGTCGAGGCCGTACTTCTCGTAGGTGCCGTCGGCAACGGCCTGGTAGAAGCCGCCATGCTCGGCCTGGGCCAGCCAGTTGGTGCCGTAGGAAACCTCGTCGAGCGCAAGCGCCGGCGCTGCGGCAGCAAGCGTCAGGCCGGTGAGAGCCGCAAGCCCGGTCATGCTGGATTGAAGTGACATTTCTCGTTCCCCTTCGCGTTTTGCTGAAGCCTTATGATTGGCATTTGAGCGGCTTAACCGCTGTTTGAGAAGTATCAATTTTCGTGCGCATCGATGCCTTTTTTGCACAAGGCTCGCGAATGATATAATTGTAGTCGCACTGCGTAAAAATTGGTCACTCCAGCCGAGTTTACCCCGATGCTGCACTCCCGCAAACTGCAATATATCGATGAAATCGCCCGTTGCGGATCGATCCGAAAGGCCGCCCAGAGGTTGAATGTGGCATCGTCGGCGGTCAACCGGCAGATCCTGGCGCTGGAGGAGGAGCTTGGCGCGCCGTTGTTCGAGCGGCTGCCGCGCGGCTTGCGGCTGACGGCGGCGGGCGAGATGTGCGTCGAGCATATCCGCGAGGTGCTGAAAAGCTATGACCGGCTGGAGGCGCGTATCCGGGCGCTGAAAATGCCGCAGGCCGGCAAGGTCACGCTGGTTACCACGGTCGGGCTTGCGGCCGGGCCGCTGCCGGAGATCATCGCCCGTTTCGTGGCGGAAAACCCGCGCATCCGCATTCACCTGCGCTCCGATATCGGCGATACCACCATTGCCTCGGTGGTCACCGGCGATGTCGATCTCGGGCTCGGCTTCAACATTCCGCCGACGCCCGGCATCCGCACCGTCGCCACCTTCGATGTGCCGATCGGCGCGGTGCTGCCCCCCGGCCATCCGCTTGGCGAACAGGAGCGCGTCAATGTCGCCGATGTCGTGCAGGAGCCGCTGGTGCTGGCGCAGACGGGCACCAGCCTGCGCAATGTCATCAATCTCATGCTGTCGCCGCTGCCGCTGCCGATCGAGCCGGTGGTGGAGACCAATGCGTCGGAAATGCTGAAACAGCTGGTCAAGCGCGGCACGGGCCTGACCTTCCTCAACCCGCTCGATGTCTATGACGATTGCGCCAAGGGAGAGCTTGTCTTCCGCCCGGTTGCCGACCCGCATGTGCGCCACCAGCCGATGAAGCTCTTCGCCCGCGCCCGCGCGCCTCTCGATGCCGCCACCAATCTGTTCGTGGACTATCTGCTGCGCGAACTGGCCGCGATGATCGCGACGCTGCAGGAGCGCCGGCATTTGCCGGAGTCGGTGTAGTTGTCCCGGCTGCCGACCTTCGTGATTCTGACGGTAACGCTGGATTGAGGCGGTGCAACCACCAATCTCTCCCCTTGAGGGAGAG
>NZ_DEPM01000150.1:0-4852 GCF_002358775.1 Martelella sp. UBA3392 | reverse complement strand
GTTCGAACCCCTGCGCTCTCACCACATTCGTTTTTCAACCGGTTTTGATTTTCCTTCCCCGCTTCGTTAAAACGCGGCCGAGCGCCAGGCGTATCAATCTCGGGGGACCGCATGCCGCATATGTTCGTCAATCGACCGCGTCTTCACGATGTGATTGCCGATACGCCGGCGGAGCGAAAGAATTTCCGGTGGGAGACGATCAATGCGATCGCCTACCAGGCCGGCGGGCTGATCTTCATCCTCGGCAGCATCTGCTTCTTCCCGGCGCTTTCGGCCTATGCCGACCTTGGCGCTTGGATCTTCTTCTTCGGCTCGCTGATCTACCTGCTCGTGACCGGACACGACCTGATCGAGGTTTTCGTCTATGCCAGGCAGCGCAAGGATCCGGAAACGGTGTGGGACAGGCTGGAAGCCTGGGCGGCGTGGACCTATGTCTTCGGAACCGTGCTGTTCGTCATCGGCAGCATTTTCTTCCTGTCTTCCGTCGATCTACCCAAGGCCGGGGCGTGGTGCTTCATCATCGGCAGCGTCTTGTTCGTGATCGGCGCGGTGATCAACGTCATCCAGATCGTTCAGGCCGACGATCTCGTCACCCTGCAGATGATGAACCTGACGGCCCTTACCTTCGTGGTCGGCTCGGCGCTCTTTGCCGTCGCCTCGATCCCCTATCTCTGGTCGATTGCCAGCGAACGCGACGAAACCCTGCTCGATGGCTTCCTGGCGTGGCAATATCTCGTTGGCAGTATCCTTTTCTTCATCGGCGGACTGTTCAATTATCGGCGCGCTTACCGCGTTGTCGCCATGGCGCTCGGAAGGCCGACATCCTATGCCCATCATCCGTTGAAGCCGCTGGCGCCCCGCAGGAAGAGACGCTGGGAAAGGTGACGGTGGTCGCGGACATTACTAGTGCCGACATGCACCCGAGATATCGTGAGATAGCGCATGCGCGGCCGCATGATGTCGGCACTCACATCGGAAAGAACAGGCCTATGGCGAAAACGGAGGTGAGGCCGACGATGATGTTCATCGGAATGCCCATCTTGAGGAAATCGCTGAACCGGTAATTGCCGGCCCCATAGACCAGCGTGTTGGTCTGGTAGCCGATCGGGGTGGCGAAGCTCGCGCTGGCGGAAAACATCACGGCGACGACGAAGGGACGCGGATCGAGGCCGAGTTGATTCGCGAGCGTTATGACGACCGGCGTGTAGACAACCGCGACGGCGTTGTTGGTGACCGTCTCCGTCAGGATGGACCCGACGAAATAGACGGCGAGCAGCATGAGCACGGGCGAAAGGTTTTCCAGCCACGGCCTCAGCATGCTCACGACCAGTTCGACGGCCCCGCTGTTCTCCAGCCCCGAACCGACAATCAGCATCGCGAAGATCAGGACCAGAATGGATCCGTCGATCGTCTGCCATGCCTCGTCGCTGTCGATGCAGCGCAGCGCGAGAATGACCGCGACGCCCAGCAGCGCCAGAATGCCGATGGGCATCACGTTGAAAGCGGCAAGCGCGACGATGCCCACCAGGGTCAAGACGGCGATCGGCGCCTGACGCCGCCGGAAGGCGCGGCCGCCGGGTTCCGTCACGGAAACGACGTCACCGACCCGCGACAGATCGCTGAACCCTTCGGAGGTGCCCTCGAGAAGCAGCTTGTCGGCGGGGCGCAACTGAACACTCGACAAGTCCGGTCCCGCCACGTGGCTGGCGCGGTAGGCCCCGAGGACGCGCATGCCCACGCGCCTGCCGAGCGCCAGATCCGCGATCCTTGCGCCGGAGCTTCTGCGCGACGGCGATACGATCACTTCGGCCACGCGCAACTCGGCATCTGGCTCCACGCCGACAGAGCGCCGCAAGCCGACCTGCAATCCCGCCTGTTCCTCGAAGGTCAGGAGCTCGGAGGTCGGGGCAATCAGTATCACGGCATCCCCCTGCTGGATGACATGTTCGGGCAATCCGCTTCTTTCGATGTTGGTTCCGCGCCGGATGCCGGTGACGCGGACGCCGGTACGCTGAAAATCGCTGACCTCGGAGAGTGCTTTGCCAATCCCGTCATAGTCGGACAGGATGGTGATTTCGGACAGGAAGGGCGTCTCCTCGTTTTCGACGTTCTGATCTGAATCGCGATGCGGAAGCAGAAACTTGCCGAGCACGAAAACCGAAACGCCGCCGACGATAGCCGAAATAACGCCGACCGGCGCGATCTCGAAAATGGAAAACGGCTCGAGGCCGTTCTGCTGCGCAACGCCGGCCACCAGAAGATTGGTCGAGGTGCCGATCAAGGTGCAGGTGCCGCCGAGAATGGCCGTATAGGAAAGCGGTATCAGCAATCGGGTGGGCGCCATGCTGAGGCTTGCCGCGAGGCGCACCACGACCGGAATAAGCACGAGAACAACCGGCGTACTGTTCATGAAGGCGGATGCCGACGCCGCCACGACGATGAAGATCGCAATCGCAAGCACCGGATGGGATTTCGCGCGCTCCACGATGAAGCCGGCAAGAGCATCCAGCACCCCCGTCCTGAGCAGAGCACCGGAAACCACGAACATCGCGCCGATGGTGATCGGGGCCGGACTGGAGAAAACCGCCATCACATCATCGGTGGGCACAAGGCCCAGAACAATGAACACCGCGGCGCCGATGACCGCCGTGATATCCGGCGGATATTTTTCGATGGTGAAAGCGACGAAGAGAAGCCCAAGGAGCACCAATGCCACGATGGATGGGGAAACGCCGATGAACTCGATCATGATTCTCCGTTCTGCTGTCCGGCATGGGAGCAAAGGCCGATATTCATTTCACCGCGTCCCGACTAGCTTAAAACGGGAAACCCACATCACGTGTTCCATGGGCACAGTCATCGGGCGCCTCGCGGTCTGCCTGCCGGAAATTCCCATAGATCCCGGCCCGCCCGGATTGCGAAGGCGTTCGTGCTGCCGCGTGGCATCTTGCGAAAATAAAGTCACAAAAACGCACGCAGGAAAAGCCATAACTTCCTGCAGCATAATGATTTTCTGAGAGAAAATGGTGGGTGATGTAGGTCTCGAACCTACGACCCGCTGATTAAGAGTAATATTAATTTTGTGTAAATTCAGAGGCTTGCGCGGATGGTGGTTTGTGACATTTTGCGGTGGCCTGAGATGGTGGTTGGGGGGAAGGTCACACGGCTTTCTGCATGATCGCGGCGGCCTCGTCTACACCTATCGCGAACTTTCTGGCGACCTGTTCGGCCGTGATTTCGACTTCGGGGAGAATCGCGCGCATTTCGCGCAGGAAGGCGGCGACGTGTTCGACCATGGCGTGATCGGCCAGGCGGCGCGCCCAGTCGGCGCAGGCGAAATCGTCGTGGGCTTCCGTGCCCCTGCAGGTGGTGCAGTAGGCGAGCGTGAAGCCCTCGTGAAGGTCGCAGGGGCCGTCAGTCATCGGGAACGGTCCAGACGGCGACCGGCAGCGGCGTGGCGAGGATGCGGTCTATCCAGGCGTTGCCGCGATCCGTGATGCGCCAGCCCTCTATGTGCTCCTCGAGCAAGTTGACGGCTTCCAGATTACTTCTCGCTTCGAAGGCGGCCTTTGAGTTCCAGACCGAGTTGCCGAGAAGATGCGCGGGATCGACCGTCGATCTACATGCGAGCATGATCATAACCGTCAGGGGCGATACCATCTTCGGCTCCGTCATAGCATGGCCTCCGCTTCCAGCGCCTCGTCAATCGCCTCCTTGAGCCCGTCGAGTTGCTGGTCGATGATGTCGTTGCATTCCGATACGACGGGTTGATAGACGTCGCCGTAGGTGTAGGCGATTTCCTGCAGCAGCAGTTCGATTTGCCGGACGCGGCGCATGGCGAAACCGTGGGCGCGCTTCGGCGTCCAGTTGGCATTCAGCGTTCGGTCGCCGAGGCGCTGGCGCGGTCTTCTTCGTCTGGTCATGCTCAATCTCCCCTGGTCCACCAGAGTTCAACCTTGTCGATCGCGCTGTCTGCAAGCTCCGGATGACGCGCGAAGTAGTGTTCGAGGATCTGCGTTGCGGTTTGCAGGCTGTGGCCGGTGATGGCGCAGATCTCGCCGATGGTGCAGCCGGCGCGGAATAACCAGGTGACGGCGGTATCGCGCAGGTCCTGATCGCGCAGCGTGGCGCAGCTCCGCATGGTCTTTGCCGCGTGGCGGCGAACCTCGTCGTAGACGTGGCGATAGTGATCCGGCTTGAATGGGGTCCAGCTGCGCTCGTCAAGGATGACGTGGCTCGATACCACTTTGGCCAGCTTGCGACGCGCCTGGGCGGCATCGAGACGCTTTTTCAGCTCCGAAAATTCGCGGATGTCGACCAGGGCTTTCGTCTTCGACTGGCGCAACATGACGCGGCCATTGCCGCGCCCGGCGACCTGATAGGCCAGGCGATCGCCCTGGCGCTGGCCGGACCAGACGCCGAGCGCGATCATGTCGCCGATCTCCGGACGGTTGAGCTTGTCGGCCGTGGCGATCAGGTGTTCGATCTCCTCGCGCTCGCCGGCGCGCACGCGCGGCTCCTCCTTCTTGAGCTTCAGCTTGTGCGCCGGGTTGACGGTCACGGCCGGCAGCTTGCCGCGCGACATGCCCCAGCTGAAGGCAATGCCGAGAATGCGCATGGCGGCGTTGGCGGTGGGCAGGCCGGTCTTGCCGCGCAACTCGTCATACATGCCGAAGCAGATCGGCTGGGTGAGCGCTTCGGCCTCCGCCTTCCAGGCATCGGGCAGATGCCGCTCGATCGACCTGATCTTTTGCCGATAGTCGCGCTGCGTGTTTTGCGCGCGATCGCGGAAGGCCTGCGACATTTCGAAATCGCGCAGCAGCTGCTCGACGGTGTAGAAGCTGACGGGCTT
>NZ_DEPM01000092.1:0-16747 GCF_002358775.1 Martelella sp. UBA3392 | reverse complement strand
TTTTTCATCGACGCGATAGGCGCGTGCGACATATTGATGCCAGGCGGTTCCCCGACGAGCCTTGCTGTCATTGCCGCCCATTTTTTCGACATAGGCGCGGCAGGCGGCGGCGAGATCGATTTTCAGAAGCCGGGGCCCGAAAATGGCCAGCACGATCACGGAACTGAGCGTGCCGATGATGAAGCTGATGGAGAAGGCAGCCGGCATGACGTCGAGCGCGTGGGCCTTGGCCGCCGCCGTCATGGACGATTTCGCGATCGCGGTTTCTGAAAGCGGGAGTGATGGCGATGTGGTTGCCGAGCCGGCGAAGAATCCTGCCGCCGCGCCCACATCAAGACCGGCAAGCCGGGCGACGGCATAGACGCTGAGCAGGCTCATGATACAGACGACGACCGCAAACCCCGCCTGCTTGAAGCCGCCCTCGAACAGGGCGCGGACGAATTGCGGGCCGGCGCTGTAGCCGACGGCGAACAGATAGAGCGAGAAGAACACGAACTTCATCTTCGGCGAGATTTCGAAGCCGATCTGGCCGATGGCGAGCGCCGCAAGCAGCGTGGCGGTCACTTCGCCAAGCGAGATGCCCCTGACCTGAACCCGCCCCACGGTGAAA
This sequence comes from Martelella sp. UBA3392, assembly GCF_002358775.1. Classification (NCBI taxonomy): domain Bacteria; kingdom Pseudomonadati; phylum Pseudomonadota; class Alphaproteobacteria; order Hyphomicrobiales; family Aurantimonadaceae; genus Martelella; species Martelella sp. UBA3392. The sequence continues at coordinate 16,137 of NZ_DEPM01000092.1, read as the reverse complement.
CCGACGACAAGGCAAAGAAAGAGCGGTATTTCCACATTTTCCCGCAACGTGGCGACAAGCCATTCGGTCATTCACTACATTCTTTTTATCGTGCTTTGCATCGCGCCGGCGCAAGGTCGGTGGCCAAGAATAAGAGCAAAGGTCGATCGGGAAAACTGTAAGGTCTGACAACCCGGCTGAAAGGCCCGGAATTTGCGGCATCGAAGGTTTCAGGCGGGTAGACGTTTCGTTGCGCGCTCCGGCTGGCTCCGCAGCCCCACGAAGGCCAGAAACCCGGATTCCCGCCTAACGGGCTCCACGCTTCATGGTTTCACGCCTTCTTCGATTTTGTTCCCACAAGGACGGAAAAAAATCACCTTCTCTCACCGGCGATCATGAGTCACAATGCTCGATATAGAGGGTTTCGGCCCGTCGCGCGTGACGGGCCGTTGGTCTTCCGGAGACATCCGGAAGCAAATGGAGCCGCCTCCGTATCCGGAGCGAAATCCGGACTATTCGCAGGCGGGGAGAGATGACCGGCCCCCGGCCGGCGAAAGGAAATAATCATGCGTGAGATGCCAGGACGTCCGTCTCGGCGCGGGTTCCTCAAGGGAACGGCCGCCGGGGTGGCGATTGCTTCGCTTGCCGGCTCGGCCAATGCGCAAGCGCCCCAGAAGGAACCCCCGCCGCCGCTCGATCAGTATGAGCGGGTCTATTTCAACGAGGCTGAATGGGCGTTCGTCATGGCCGCCTGCGACCGTCTGATTCCCGCCGGCGGCAATGGTCCCGGCGCGATCGACTGTCGGGTGCCGGTCTTCATCGACCGGCAGCTCGCAGGCAATTTCGGCAAGGCCGCGGACTGGTACATGCAGGGTCCGTTCGATCCCGGCGCCAATCCCACGCTCGGCTTCCAGAGCCCGCTGACGCCGGCGGAAATCTATCGCCAGGCGATTCCCGTCTTTCAGGACTGGTGCAAACAAACGCATGGCGACAGTTTCGAAAATCTCGAAGCGGCAACACAGGATGCCGCGCTGACCTCGCTGCAAAAGGGCGAGGTGGGGCTGGCGCCCGAGCTGCGCGATTTCTTCCAGTTCCTGCTCGCCAACACCAAGGAGGGCTATTTCGCCGATCCCGGTTATGGCGGCAATCACGATATGCAGGCCTGGGTCTATATCGGCTTTCCCGGCGCGCGCGGCGCCTTCACCTCCTGGCCGGGCCGCGAGAACGCCGAATATCCGCTCGGTCCCGTGTCGATCAGCGGGGACAGGGCGTAAACCATGGCTACAAGAACAGATCCCAAGAAAGACGTCGTCATCATCGGGCTCGGCTGGACCGGGGCGATCATGGGCATGGAACTGGCCAATGAGGGGCTCGATATCCTCGCGCTCGAACGCGGCGACGACCGCAGTACGGTGCCCGATTTCCAGTATCCCAACATTTTCGACGAGCTGAAATACGCCGTCCGCTACGACCTGATGCAGAAGCCGGTCAACTCCACGCTGACCGTGCGCCACAATACTCAGGAGACTGCGCTTCCCTACCGTCATCTCGGTTCGTTCCTGCCGGGCGACGGCGTCGGTGGCGCGGGCGTTCACTGGAACGGCCAGAACTGGCGGCCGCAGGCGGTCGAATACCGTCTGCGCTCCTATGTCGAGGAGACCTTCGGCGCCGATATCATTCCCGAAGACATGCAGCTTCAGGATTGGGGCGTGACGGCAGAGGAGCTGGAACCGCATCTCACCAAGTTCGAGAGTGTGGCGGGCATTGCCGGCAAGGCGGGCAACATCAACGGCGAGATTCAGGAGGGCGGCAATCCGTTCGAAGCGCCGCGATCGGCCGAATATCCGATGCCGCCGCTGAAGAACACCTGGGATTCGGAACTGTTCGCCGATGCCGCCCGCAAGATGGGCTACCATCCGTTCCCGCGTCCTTCGGCCAATGCGTCGATCCAGTATGTCAATGATTACGGCATGCAGCTCGGGCCCTGCAATTATTGCGGCTTCTGCGAGCGCTTCGGCTGCAACAACTATTCCAAGTCATCGCCGCAGGTCTGCATTCTCGACGCGCTGAAGCGCAAGCCGAACTTCAGCTACAAGACCAGATGCGAGGTGCTGAAGATCGAAAAGGCCGCCGACGGCAAGACCGCGACCGGCGTGACCTATTTCGACGACAATACCGGCGAGGAGGTGTTCCAGCCGGCCGATCTCGTGCTGGTCTGCGCCTATTCGCTGCACAATGTCCACCTTCTGCTGCTTTCCGAGATCGGGGAGCCCTACGATCCCGATACCGGCGAGGGCGTCGTCGGGCGCAACTATTCCTACCAGATGACCGGGGGCACCAGCCTCTGGTTCAAGGACAAGGTGTTCAACCCGTTCGTGGGAACCGGCTCCGGTGGCATGACGATCGACGACTTCTCGATGTCGCAGATCGATTTCGGTAAGGAAGGCTTCATCGGCGGCAGCTATATCACCTGCGGCCACACCGGCGGCCGCCCGATCCAGCAGATGGCGCTGCCGCCGGGCACACCGGCCTGGGGCGCGGGCTGGAAGGAAGCCGTTGGCGAATGGTACGGCCACAACCTGTCGATCGGCTCTCATGGCTCCAACATGGCCTATCGCGACACCTGTCTCGATCTCGATCCGACTTACAAGGACCGCCACGGCCGTCCGCTGATGCGCATGACCTTCAACTGGAAGGACAACGACATCAAGATGACCCAGTTCATGAAGGCCCGGATCGAGGAAATCGCCGAGAGCATGAACCCGGATGCCATGGCATCGGGCTACAAGGGCGACGGCGCGCAGTATGATGTGCGTCCCTACCAGTCGACCCACAATGTCGGCGGCGCGATCATGGGCACGGACCCGAAGACCTCGGCGATCAACCGCTATCTCCAGAGCTGGGACTGTCACAATGTCTGGGTCATGGGCGCTTCCGCCTTCCCGCAGAACATCCAGTATAATCCCACGGGTGCCGTCGGCGGCCTTGCCTACTGGGCGCTGGAGGCGTTGCGCAAGGATTACCTGCCCAACCCCCGGCCATTGATGTGAGGAGCGGATCATGAAAACCTTTCTTCGCATCATCCTCGCGCTCATCGTCATCGGCGTGGTGGCGCTCGCGGCGATCATCTTCGTGCCGCCATCTCTCACCAAGCCGGACGACAATCTGGCGGCCGACTGGGAGCCGGCGCCCGGCGAAGGTCAATATGTCACCCAGATGGCCGACTGTCAGGCCTGTCACACCGCCGAGGGCGGCGAACCGTTCGCCGGCGGGCGGCCGATCGAGAGCCCGATGGGCACGATCTGGTCGAGCAACATCACCCCCGACGTGGAAACCGGCATCGGCGGCTGGACCTACGACCAGTTCCACGCAGCCCTCGTCGACGGCATCGCGCCCGGCGGCGTGCATCTCTATCCGGCCATGCCCTACGAGAACTACCGGCATATGAAGGAGGAGGATATCCGGGCGATCTGGGATTATGTCCACAATGACGTCGCAGCGGTCGACAACCCGGTGAAGGAGACCGCGCTCGACTTCCCGTTCAACCAGCGCTGGGGCATTCGTCTGTGGAACTGGGCCGCACTCGGCAAGCCCGGCTTCCACCCCGATGACGTTGCGACCGAAAGCGACGCGCTTGATCGCGGGGCCTATCTGGTGCAGGCGCTCGGCCATTGCGCGGCCTGCCACAGCCCTCGCAACATCATCATGGCGCAGGACGGCACCAATGCCGACAATCCGGCCTTCCTGACGGGCGGCGAGATCGGCGGCTGGACTGCGCCCGACCTGCGCACGGCCGCATCCGCCCTGCAGACATGGACCGACGCGGACCTGAAGGACTATCTGACGACCGGCCGCAACGCCCATTCCGCTGTGGTCGGCGAGATGCAGCTCGTGGTCGGCGAATCCCTTCAATACATGAAGGACGAGGATGCCGATGCGATGGTCGCCTATCTCCGGGCGATCTCGGATGTCAAACCCGACCCGCAGCCCGTGCCCGACGAGCGGACGACGGACCGGCTCGATGCCGCCGACGATCCGACGACGGCGAAGCTCAAGGCAGCGGCAGACCTTACGGATGGAGAAATTCTCTATCTCAACAACTGCAACGCCTGTCATATGCCGGACGGCCGCGGCGCGCCCGGCGTGTTCCCGGCGCTGAAGGGCAACTCGCTGGTTACGGCGCCGACGACCAAGGGCCTGACGGAGGTCATTCTCCATGGCGCCGCGATGCCTTCGACAGCCGAGCGACCGGAGCGGCTGGCAATGCCGGCCTTCGGCGACCGGCTTTCGGATGCCGATATCGCAACGCTGGCGACCTTCCTGCGCAGCGCCTGGGGCAATTCCGCCCCGGCCGTAAGCGAGGATGACGTCAAGGCGGTGCGCCAGTAAGATCAAGGGCCCGCCGTCCTTCTTGAGGCGGCGGGCTCCGCAGGATCGGGCAATGCCCGCAACGGGAAATGCCCCTCTTTCTGAATGGCCCAGGCAAACCGTGCGCGACTCCGGCGGCTGTTGCGGAAGCCTCCGGCAAAGCGCTATCGCCCCGTGCGCAAAGCGACACTCGACATTACGCTCGGTTTGGCCTATATGGGCGCCAGCATTGAAACAGATGCGCATGAATGGCCCCTGCTGGACGACATCCCGGCCCGGGCGACTTGAAACACCCTCATTTCTTAAAGAAAGGATGACCGATGTCGATTACTGCTGAACGCAAGGCAGCGCTGATCAAGGAATACGCAACCAAGGAAGGCGACACCGGTTCGCCGGAAGTACAGGTTGCCATCCTGACCGAGCGGATCACCAACCTGACCGAGCACTTCAAGGACCACAAGAAGGACAACCATTCCCGCCGTGGCCTGCTGACGCTGGTTTCGACCCGCCGTTCGCTGCTCGACTACCTGAAGCGCATCGATGAAAGCCGCTATACGAGCCTTATCGGCCGTCTGGGCATTCGCCGCTAGGCTTAATCCGGCGGGCGTTTGCGCCCGCCGTTTCCATTTGCGCTGACAAGCGCCGGTTTTGCGCCGTGGCGGGCGCAGGATCAGAAGACGCGGCCCCGGAACGTCCGGCGCCGCATGCCGAAACGGACCTGTCATGGGGCAGGATTGCAGGCTGCTTCACAACCGGAAGCAGCACGTTGTCTTGCCCGTGACGTGTCGAACGAAACGTGACGCCGTGATTTCGCCTTTCCTTCGGGCAAGAGCGGGATCGCTGCATTTGTTAAAGGACAAGACATGTTCAACTCCCACAAAGTGGAAATCGAGTGGGCCGGCCGCACGCTCACGCTTGAGACCGGCAAGGTTGCCCGTCAGGCTGACGGCGCGGTTCTGGCCTCCTATGGCGAAACCACCGTTCTCGCCACCGTCGTCTCCGCCAAGGAGCCGAAGCCGGGCCAGGATTTCTTCCCGCTCACCGTCAACTACCAGGAAAAGACCTTCGCGGCCGGCCGGATCCCCGGCGGCTACTTCAAGCGCGAGGGCCGTCCGAGCGAAAACGAGACCCTCGTTTCCCGCCTGATCGACCGTCCGATCCGCCCGCTGTTTCCCGAAGGCTACAAGAACGACACCCAGGTGGTGGTCACCGTTCTCCAGCATGACCTCGAAAACAACCCGGACGTTCTGGCGATGGTCGCGACCTCGGCCGCGCTGACGCTCTCCGGCGTTCCGTTCATGGGCCCGATCGGCGGCGCGCGCGTCGGCTATATCAACGGCGAATATGTGCTGAACCCGCATATCGACGAAATGCCCGAAACCGCGCTCGACCTCGTGGTCGCCGGCACGGGCGACGCGGTCCTGATGGTGGAATCGGAAGCCAAGGAGCTGCCCGAAGACGTCATGCTCGGCGCCGTCATGTTCGGCCACAAGGGCTTCCAGCCGGTGATCGACGCGATCATCAAGCTTGCCGAAGTCGCGGCCAAGGAGCCGCGCGAATTCGAGCCGGAAGATCATTCCGCCCTTGAAAACGACATGCTCTCCTTCATCGAGAACGAGCTGCGCGACGCCTACAAGATCACCGAAAAGGCCGCGCGCTACGCTGCCGTCGACGCCTGCAAGGCGAAGGTGAAGGAGCGCTACGCCCCGGCCGAAGGCGAGGAAGCCAAGTACACGGCGGAAGAAATCGGCGCGGTGTTCAAGCATCTCCAGGCCAAGATCGTGCGCTGGAACATTCTCGACACCAAGAGCCGCATCGACGGCCGCGATCTCGAGACCGTCCGTCAGATCGTCTCCGAAGTCGGCATCCTGCCGCGCACCCACGGTTCGGCGCTGTTCACCCGCGGCGAAACCCAGGCGCTGGTGGTTGCCACGCTTGGCACCGGCGAGGACGAGCAGTATGTCGACGCGCTGACCGGCATGTATAAGGAACGCTTCCTGCTGCATTACAACTTCCCGCCCTATTCGGTGGGTGAGACCGGCCGCATGGGCTCCCCGGGCCGCCGCGAAATCGGCCACGGCAAGCTTGCATGGCGCGCGATCCGCCCGATGCTGCCGACCGTGGAGCAGTTTCCCTACACGCTGCGCGTCGTCTCCGAGATCACCGAATCCAACGGTTCGTCCTCGATGGCAACCGTGTGCGGCACCTCACTTGCTCTCATGGATGCCGGCGTTCCGCTGGCAAAGCCGGTTGCCGGCATCGCCATGGGTCTGATTCTGGAAGGCGAGCGCTTCGCGGTTCTCTCCGACATTCTCGGTGACGAAGACCACCTCGGCGATATGGACTTCAAGGTCGCCGGCACGTCCGACGGCATCACCTCGCTGCAGATGGACATCAAGATCGCCGGCATCACCGAGGAGATCATGAAGGTCGCGCTCGGCCAGGCCCAGGGCGGCCGCAAGCATATTCTCGGCGAAATGGCCAAGGCCATCACCGAGGGTCGCGAGCAGCTCGGCGAATATGCCCCGCGCATTGAGATGATGACGATTGCCGTCGACAAGATCCGCGACGTTATCGGTTCGGGCGGCAAGGTCATCCGCGAGATCGTCGAAAAGACCGGCGCCAAGATCAACATCGAGGACGATGGCACGATCAAGATCGCATCGTCTTCCGGCAAGGAGATCGAGGCGGCCAAGAAGTGGATCCACTCGATCGTTGACGAGCCGGAACTGAACGCGATCTACGAAGGCACGGTCGTCAAGACCGCCGACTTCGGCGCATTCGTGAACTTCTTCGGCCCGCGCGACGGTCTTGTCCACATCTCCCAGCTTGCTTCGGATCGTGTGGCCAAGACCACCGACGTGGTCAAGGAAGGCGACAAGGTCTGGGTCAAGCTCATCGGCTTCGATGAGCGCGGCAAGGTCAAGCTGTCGATGAAGGTCGTCGACCAGGAGACCGGCAAGGAAATCGAGCGCAAGCAGAAGTCCGACGCCGCCGAGTAAGGCTGACGGACCAACGGGTTCTGAACCTCGGAGCAGTGATGCTCCCTTCAATCTCCCCCCCTTGAGGGGGAGATGTCGCGAAAGCGACAGAGAGGGGTAATGGGTATCAGCCCGTAGCTCCGCATTTGCCGATAGGGTTCACCCCTCTCTGCCCCTCAAGGGGAGAGATTGTGAGAGGCGAACCGAGAAGCATTCATTTTCAGGCGTGAGCATCTATCGCTCGCGCCTTTTTCACAGGTAGAATCATGGCTCGCGAGACGCTGAAAACCATTTTCCATCCCTTCGAAAGCGGCACCATCGCCATGCCGGAGGCTGGGCGTTGTCTGTTTCTGAGCGCCGAGCCCGGTTACCGCGTGCCGGAGGGCTTTGGCGCGGCGATCGAGGCGGTGCAGCCCTATCGCCCGCATTTCATCGGGCTGGAGCGTGCGCATGCCGATGTCGCGCCGGAAGCGGGCGATGGGCCTTACGATCTGACCCTCATCCTGCTCACCAAGCATCGCGGCGAGAACGAGAACCGGATCGCGGAAGCGCTCGCAAAGACCGTGCCCGGCGGCTTCATCGTGATCGCGGGCACCAAGGAGGAAGGCATCCAGTCGCTGAGGAAGCGGCTCGGCCATCTGTTTTCCGATCTCGAATCGATGCCGAAATATCATGGCGTGGCGGTGTGGTTCACCCGTCCGGATGATGCCTCGGAGGCGATCGAAAAACTGACCCATCCGACCGTCGAGATCGATGGCCGCTTCACCACCGTGGCGGGCCTGTTCTCGCATGACCGCATCGATGAGGGTTCGCGCATTCTGGGGGAGCGGCTGCCGGAGGATTTTTCCGGGCTTGCGGCCGATTTCGGCGCGGGTTGGGGTTATCTTTCCGCGATGCTCGCCGAACGCGCGCCGCGCGCAGAGGGCATCGATCTCTACGAGGCGGATTACCGCGCGCTGGAACGCGCCAAGGTCAATCTCGCCGGCCAGCAGCGGGCATTCCGCTATTTCTGGCAGGACCTTGCGGGCGAGAAGGTCAGGACGCGCTACGACCTGATCGTCATGAACCCGCCCTTCCACGCCGGAAAGGCCGCCGAGCCGTCGCTCGGCAAGGCGCTGATCAAGGCTGCCTGCGATGCGCTGAAGCCCGGCGGGCGGCTGCTTCTGGTCGCCAATCGCGGCCTGCCCTACGAGCCGGTGCTTGGCGAGAACTGCAAGTCGAGCGGCGAGGATTATCGCAACGCCCGCTTCAAGATCCTCTGGGGCCGCAAGTGAGGTTCAACGCCCTCATTCCGGAACTCGGCGTGAGGGACCTGGCGGAGAGCCTTGAGTTCTACGTCGGGTTGATCGGCTTTTCGGTCGCCTATCAGCGCCCGGAGGAGGGCTTTGCCTTTCTGGAGCTCGGCGCGGCGCAGCTCATGCTGGACACGACCGGCATGGGGCGGAGCGTGGGGGACGCGCCGCAGCACCTTGGCGGCGGCATCAACTTCCAGCTCGAGGTAGCGGATTTCGACGGCATCGTCGCCCGGCTTAATGCTGCGGGATGGCCGCTGGTGCTCGGTCCCGAAGAGCGCTGGTATCAAACGCTTGATGACGAAAGAGGCCAGCGCCAGCTCTGGGTGCGGGACCCGGACGGATATCTCTTGAGGCCGTTTCAGCCGATCTGATCTTTCCGCCCGGGGCGCGCCTCACTGTTCGCCGAGCTTGATCGACGGGTCATAGTCCTTGCCCTCGACTTCCTTCACCACGGCCTGGCCGCAATAGGTCTTGCCGAGATTGGGGTCGAAGGTCAGCGATGGCGAGCCGTGCAATTCCCAGCCCTTGTTGAGGGCGTCGGTGACGCGGTGGCAGAAGGACGATTCGTCCGGGCCGGTGAGAAAGCGATAGAGTTTCATCGGGTATCCTTTGTCGATTGAATGGCGGTGACCTGCGCCAGCAGCGATCGGGCCTGTTCCAGATGCAGGCGCTCGACCATGCGGCCGTCGAGATCGATGACGTTTAGCGCCTCCGCGCCCGGTCTGGCAAATGCTTCCACGATCGCGCGCGCTTCGGCAACGGCCTGTTCGGACGGGCTGAAATGGCGGTTGGCGGCCTCGATCTGGTTCGGGTGGATCAGCATTTTGCCGTCAAACCCCATGGCCGCGCCTTCGGCGCATTCGGCCGCATAACCGTCCTGATCCGCGAAATCATTGTAGACGCCGTCGATGACGCGGATGCCGTAGGCGCGGGCGGCAAGCACGGTCTGCATCAGCCAGGGCACGAGATAGGCGCGGCCGGGGGAGGGGGCGACGCCGGTTTCCGCGCGCAGATCATTGACCCCGACAACCAGTGCCTCCAGCCGCCCGCCGGCCCGCACATCGGAAAACGCCCCGGCAATGGCCGCGGCATTGACCACGCCCTCCGGCGTCTCGATCATCGCCCAGAGCTTGATGCGCTCCGGCGCGCCGTTTCTCTTCAGCAGAGCGCCCGCCGCCGCCATGCTTGCCACATTGCCGACCTTGGGCAGGAGAACGGCATCAGGCTGGCAGGCGAGCACGGTCTTCATGTCCTCGCTGCCGTCTGCCGTATCGAGCGGGTTCACGCGGATCGCGGTCACAGCCTCGGGCCGGTCCTCGCTGTAGAGCCGCTCCAGGTTCTCCCGCGCCTCGGCCTTTTTGCCTGGCGCGACGGCATCCTCCAGATCGTAGATGATCGCGTCGGCCGCAAGCGTCCTCGACTTTTCCAGCGCGCGGCGGTTGATGGCGGGTACGCTCAGCAGAGAACGCCACAGTTTTATGGGGGGCATGGCCATATTCCTGACAATTTCCGGACTCACTGGTTTTAGCAGTGCCTGAAAATGATGCTTCGCAAAGTTTTGGTTCGCATTCAATGAGACAAAATGGTCGCTGCCCCTTGCGCAACGGTCACCGACGCGCCAGATTAGCAAGTGTGAAAGGAAACTGACGATGGAAAACATCCGCTCCGTAGTAATGGCAATTGTCGGGCTGGCCGCCGTGGCCTTCGTGACCGTATTTGCTTTTTCCGTTGGTCTGGCGCTGGTTGGCGTTCTCGCCGTGCTGACCGTTGCTCGCGTGGTTGCCGGCAAGCTTAACCGTGCACCGGTTCCGGTTCGCACCCGCGACTGCCGCCGCAAGGATGGCATGCGCGTATGGGATGATGGCAAGGGCAAGATCATCGACCTCTGAGAGGTTCGATTTCGCAGTTCTATCGCTTTTCAGGCAGCCCTTGCGGCTGCCTTCTGTTTTTCCGCGCCCGTACCAAAAGGTACAGTTTTTCGTTGAAAGCGGCGTAAAACCGCTATAGAGCGATGGCAAGCTCAATAAACGTGCCGAGGATGTCCCATGGAAAAATTTGTCAAGCTGACGGGTGTTGCCGCGCCGCTGCCCGTGGTCAATATCGATACCGACATGATCATTCCCAAGGATTATCTGAAGACGATCAAGCGCACCGGTCTCGGCGCCGGTCTGTTCGCCGAAGCGCGCTTCAATCAGGACGGTTCGGAAAACCCGGATTTCGTGCTGAACAAGCCGGCCTATCGCGAGGCCAAGATCCTCGTGGCGGGCGACAATTTCGGCTGCGGCTCCTCGCGCGAACACGCGCCCTGGGCGCTGGCTGATTTCGGCATCCGCTGCGTGATCTCGACCAGCTTCGCCGACATCTTTTACAATAACTGCTTCAAGAACGGCATTCTGCCGATCATCGTGTCGCCGGAAGAGCTGGAAAAGCTGATGGACGATGCCGAGCGCGGGTCGAACGCGGTTCTGACGGTCGATCTGGAGAACCAGGAAATCACCGGTCCCGATGGCGGCTCTATCAAGTTCGAACTCGACGCCTTCAAGCGCCACTGCCTGCTGAACGGTCTCGATGACATCTCGCTGACGCTGGAAAAGAGCGCCAATATCGCCAGCTATGAAAGCAAGCTCGCCACCGAGCGCCCCTGGGCCTGATTATCACGGGAATATAATCAAGCGAGGCCGGCCTGAAGCTGGCCTCAGTTTTTTCCAAAGACGCTATCGCTCTGCGGTCCCCCGTCAAGGTTCGGGCGACATTCTTCCCTTTCGTGATGAGCAACAGCCGCTCTATTGTCTCATGGGGAGAACATGAAAGACCCCAAGGCCTTCATTCTCGAAAATACCGAAATCCTCACCCCGCCGCATGTGCCGGAAATACGGCTCCGTCTTGCGAGCGAGGTGCATGATCTGTGGCAGAAGACCGAGAGCGAGCTTGAGGAAATCGGCCTGCCGCCGCCATTCTGGGCCTTTGCCTGGGCGGGCGGGCAGGGGCTGGCGCGCTATGTGCTGGATCACCCGGAATGCGTGGCGGGCAGGCGGGTCGTCGATTTCGCTAGCGGCTCCGGACTGGTGGCGATCGCCGCTGGAAGGGCGGGCGCCGCCTTTGTTCTCGCGGCGGATATCGATCCGTTCTCTGGCGTTGCCGCAAAGCTCAATGCAGACCTGAACGGCGTCACGATCAGCTTCACCGAAAAAGACTTGATGGGAACCACCCCCGATTGCGACGTTCTGCTCGCCGGCGATGTGTTCTACGATGCCGCATGGGCAGCGGCGTTGCTGCCCTGGTTCGAGCGACTGACGGCACGCGGCATCACCATTCTCGTCGGCGATCCGGGGCGGGCCTATTGCCCAACGGAACAATTGCAAAAACTTGCCGAATACCAGGTGCCGGTGACGCGGGTTCTGGAGGACAGCGAGGTGAAGCGGACCACGGTCTGGCGCTTCGCCGGACACGACTGAGTCGTTAAACTTGAGTTCAGAGCTCATGTTAAGCGCTTGAAATTCCACGCCCCGGATGGACTTGTTGACAAAAGCATGCGATTTTCCGGGCCCGATAAACGGTCTTTTTCAATCCGCCGACTGTCAAACCGATTAAATCGGGACGGGCGGAGCGAATCGACTTGTCGCGGCGGTTTGCGGTGGCTACACCACCGGTGAACGTCGGTTGCGTCCGGCTCTGGTTGCCGGGCGACGCCGATTGCATAATTGCCGCGTCCTACAGAACGCCTGCGAGGTTTTGATGGCCACTCCGACCAGCAACCGGCCCCTATCGCCGCATCTTCAAGTCTACCGGTTCATTCCGACCATGGCGATGTCGATCATCCACCGCATTACCGGCGGCGCGATGTATTTCGGCACGATCCTGCTTGCCGCCTGGCTGGTTTCTGCCGCCATGGGCAAGGAAGCCTTCGATTGCGTGAGCTGGTTCTTCGGTTCCTGGCTCGGGCTTTTGATCCTGTTCGGCTACACCTGGGCGCTGGTGCATCATCTGCTCGGCGGTCTTCGCCATTTCGCCTGGGATCTCGGCCACGGTCTCGGCAAGGAATTCACCACGAAGTTGGCGATCGCTCTGCCCTTCGTCTCGGTCGCGGTCACGGTCCTTCTGTGGATCGTCGGGCTTCTGGTCTGGTAAGGAGAGCACCATGGATATGCGTACACCGCTGAAAAAGGTTCGCGGCCTCGGCTCCGCCAAGGAAGGGACCCATCATTTCTGGGTCCAGCGGATGACGGCCGTCGCGCTCGTGCCGCTGTTCGTCCTGTTCATCATCTTCATCATCGCCCATATCGGCGCGCCCTATGAAGAGGTGGTCGCGAGCCTTGCCAACCCCTTCATCGCCGTGCTGATGGGGCTGATGATCATCGCCGGCCTCGTGCATATGCGCATCGGCATGCTGGAGATCATCGACGACTACGTCCATGGCGAAGTGCTGAAGCTCGTCGCGGTGATGGCGAACACCTTCTTCACCGTGCTGATCGGCGGGCTCTGTCTGTTCGCCATCCTGAAAATCGCGTTTGTAGGATAATATTCACATGGCTAATCCTTCTTCCCCCGCCGCCAATGGCAAGGCCTATGAATATGTCGACCACGCCTATGACGTGATCGTGGTCGGCGCCGGCGGTTCCGGCCTGCGTGCCACGCTCGGCATGGCCGAGCAGGGCTTCAAGACCGCCTGCATCACCAAGGTTTTCCCGACGCGCTCGCATACCGTGGCCGCCCAGGGCGGCATCGCCGCCTCGCTGCAGAACATGACGCCCGATTGTTGGCAGTGGCATCTCTACGACACCGTCAAGGGCTCCGACTGGCTCGGCGATGTCGATGCCATGCAGTATCTCGCCATGGAAGCGCCGCAGGCGGTCTATGAGCTTGAGCATTACGGCGTGCCGTTCTCCCGTAACGAAGAGGGCAAGATCTACCAGCGCCCCTTCGGCGGCCACATGCAGAACTATGGCGAAGGCCCGCCGGTACAGCGCACCTGTGCTGCCGCCGACCGCACCGGCCACGCCATTCTGCACACGCTTTACGGCCAGTCTCTGCGCAACAATGCCGAGTTCTTCATCGAATATTTCGCGATCGACCTGATCATGAGCGATGACGGGACCTGCACCGGCGTGGTTGCTTGGAACCTTGATGACGGCACGATCCACCGCTTCTCCGCCAAGATGGTGGTGCTGGCGACCGGCGGCTATGGCCGCACCTATTTCTCGGCGACCTCCGCGCATACCTGCACCGGCGATGGCGCCGGCATGATCGCGCGCGCCGGCCTGCCGTTGCAGGACATGGAATTCGTGCAGTTCCACCCGACCGGCATCTATGGCGCGGGCTGCCTGATTACCGAGGGCGCGCGCGGCGAGGGCGGCTATCTGGTCAATTCCGAGGGCGAGCGCTTCATGGAGCGCTATGCGCCGTCGGCCAAGGATCTCGCCTCGCGCGACGTTGTCTCGCGCTGCATGACGATGGAAATCCGCGAAGGCCGCGGTGTCGGCAAGAACAAGGACCACATCTTCCTGCATCTCGATCATCTCGATCCGGCTGTGCTGCATGAGCGTCTTCCGGGTATCTCCGAGAGCGCCAAGATTTTCGCCGGCGTCGATGTCACCCGCGAGCCGATCCCGGTTCTGCCGACGGTCCACTACAATATGGGCGGCATTCCGACGAACTATTTCGGCGAGGTGCTGAACGCCGATGGCGACAATCCCGAGCGTCTCGCGCCCGGCCTGATGGCCGTCGGCGAGGCCGGTTGCGCCTCGGTTCACGGCGCCAACCGTCTCGGCTCCAACTCGCTGATCGATCTCGTGGTCTTCGGCCGCGCCGCGGCAATCCGCGCCGGCCAGGTGATCGATCGCGAGGCGTCGATCCCGGCCCTCAATATCGAGGCCTGCGACAGGATCATGGAGCGCTTCGACAAGACGCGCCATGCGTCCGGCTCGCAGCCGACGGCGGTGCTGCGCGACAAGATGCAGCGCGCCATGCAGGAAGAGGCTGCCGTGTTCCGCACCCAGGAAACGCTGGAGGAAGGCTGCCGACGGATTTCGGAAATCTGGAAGGAACTGCCGGACGTCAAGGTCACCGACCGCTCGATGATCTGGAATTCGGATCTGGTCGAGACGCTGGAACTGCAGAACCTGATGGCCTGCGCGATCACCACCGTCTACGGCGCCGAGGCCCGCAAGGAAAGCCGTGGCGCGCACGCCCGCGAGGACTATGCCGACGGCCCGTTCTCCGGCCGCGACGACGAGAACTGGCGCAAGCACACGCTCGCCTGGGTCAATGAAGCGGGCGACGTCAAGCTCGACTACCGCCCGGTCCACACCGACCTTATCGCCGACGGCATCGACCTCAAGAAGATCGCCCCCAAGGCGCGCGTCTACTGATCGAGAGGACAAGGAAATGGTTGAATTCACGCTTCCCAAGAACTCGAAGATCAAGACCGGCAAGACCTGGCCGAAGCCGGAGGGCGCTTCCAATCTTCGCGAGTTCAAGATCTACCGCTGGAACCCGGATACCGGCGAGAACCCGTCAATCGACACTTATTTCATCGATCTCGATGATTGCGGGCCGATGGTTCTCGATGCGCTCTTGTACATCAAGAACAATATCGACCCGACGCTGACGCTGCGCCGCTCCTGTCGCGAAGGCATTTGCGGTTCGTGCGCGATGAATATCGATGGCACCAACACGCTCGCCTGCACCAAGGGCATGGACGACATCAAGGGCGCGGTGAAGATCTACCCGCTGCCACATATGCCGGTGGTCAAGGATCTGGTGCCGGACCTCAACAATTTCTACGCCCAGCACCGTTCGATCGAGCCCTGGCTGAAGACGGTTTCCCCGCCGCCGGCGAAGGAGTGGAAGCAGAGCCATGAGGACCGCGTCAAGCTCGACGGGCTTTATGAATGCATCCTGTGCGCCTGCTGCTCTACCTCCTGTCCCTCCTACTGGTGGAATGGCGACCGCTATCTCGGCCCGGCCGTGCTGCTGCAGGCCTATCGCTGGCTGATCGACTCCAGAGACGAGGCGACCGGCGAGCGGCTTGACGATCTGGAAGATCCCTTCCGGCTCTATCGCTGCCACACGATCATGAACTGCACCCAGGCCTGTCCGAAGGGGCTGAACCCCGCCAAGGCGATCGCCGGCATCAAGAAGATGATGGTCGAGCGTTCGGTTTGATCGTTCTTTCCGGCGCTACGGTTTCTTACGCCGCTTACGCAATCGTGAAGCCGGTTGAGGCCCCGGCGTGGTTGCGCTTTCGGGTGAATGTGGTGTAGCCCTTGCTGGATTGGACTTGCGCACGATATGATTGCCGGCAGGTCCGGTCGTCTCCTCGCCTTGTTGGCGTGGCGGGCAGGCAGGTACTTTGAAGCTGTGCAGCGGGGCCGCGCCCCATTGCGCCAGAGGAGCAGGAGTTCGGGTTGATGGTTCACAAGGTTTTGGTGGTCGCGGCAGTGACCGGGGTTCTCGCCCTCAGTGCATGTCAGCGGACGACCTATGATTATTCGCCGCCGGCGCCCCCGCCGCCG
>NZ_DEPM01000105.1:0-13647 GCF_002358775.1 Martelella sp. UBA3392 | reverse complement strand
GCAGATAAACCGAGCCACCTCTATCATTACCGGGCAAGGCGGAATTCTGAGATCGAATGGGCGTGGCTTCATGGGCATTGGGGAGGTATTTGACGCGGTCGTGGATCTCGCAATTATCAACGATAGGACGGAAGTCGCTCACGTTTCTCTCTCCTGATCTGCAGCGATCCAATACTGATCGAGTTGTGCATATCGATGGTACCGTGCGAGATTGAGTATCGACCGAGATCGGCCGAAATGGGGCCGACAACGGACTGGCGGCTTCTGGTATTCCAAAAGACGATAGCCGGCGCCCGTCAGGGGAGGCCACGTATCAAGCGGTCCATTGCGGACGGAAAAAATCTTGACGAAGCTGAAAGCGGCTAGACGAATTCAGGCAGAAGTCTTGTGGCTGCGCTGCGAATACGCACAATGTCTGCGGTCGGTACGCCGTCGAAGGGCCACATCATGCCGGCACCTATCCGCGTCCAGCCGCCGGCGACGGCCATTGCCTTGTCGACTGCATTGCCGAAATAGCCCCTTGCCAGCAGAGGTCTGATGGCCTCGCTCATGAAGGCGGCAATGCGCTTTTCGAGGTCCATTGCGCCCTCCGGGTCGTTGGAGCATTGGCGCGCCCACGCAACGGCAGCTGCGGGATTGAGGCAGGCCATGTTCGAATAAGAGCCGTGCGCGCCCCTCTGTGTGCCGCTGGCGTAGAAATGCCCGGGAATGAACACCGAAATTCTCTTCAGAACCGGCGCCATGGCGTGATACCAGTTTTCGTCACCGCCAGCGCATTTCAGGCCAGCTAGCTGCGGTACCTCCTGGGTCAGCATGGCGAGCGTATCGGGCGAAAGCACCGTTTTGGCGTGCGGCGGATTGTAGAGCACCAGCGCAACGTCCTCAGCGGCGCTGGCACACCCCTTAAGGAAGCGCAGCACCTCTTCCCCACGCATCGGCGTCCAGTCCGGCAAGGTGACCTGGATGGCCAACGGCGCGAGAGCGCGTGCGGTTGCAAGACGCAGAAGGGTGCCCTGCGGCATCGGGTGTGATGCACCGATTTGAAATGGCAGCCCAACCCGCCGCGCGGAAACTGCAGTGGCACTCGCCACGGAAACGAACTGATCCTCGCTCTGGCAGTGGAATTCCGTCGTCGTGCCATTGCAGTAGATGCCGTCGACGCCCGCAGCGGCTAAGGCTTCCACCTGCGCGTCAATTGATGCGAGGCAAGGCGCTCCGTCTGCGCCGACATCCAGCATGACGGTGGCCCAGACGCCACGGATTTGCTCTGATGTGGTTAGCCCAGCCATTTGGCCACCTCCGGCCGTTTCAGGAATGCAGCGATGCGCGCTTCCGGATCCCGACCGTGCAGGGCCATGGGCGCACGCGATGGGCCGATGTCGATTCCGTGCAGGCGGAACGCGGCCTTGACCCCGGGCATGACGCCGACCTCGGCGAGAATCTCAACGAATTGCTGTGAGAGTCCCTGGAGTTCACGGGCCCGCGCGATGTCGGAACGTTCGATAGCATTCGCGATCTCGACATAGAGCCGGCCGAGCAGGTTGTAGGTGGTGCCGATGCCGCCGTCGGACCCAAGCGTGGCCGCTGCTGCATAAACCTCGTCGAAGCCGAAATAAAAGACAGATTCAGGTCGGGCGCGGCGCAGCGACGCGAACTTGAAAAGATCCATCGAGGAGAATTTCAGACCGGCGACGCCCCTGAGGTCAAGGATGCGAACAAGGAGGTCGAACGGAAGCGGGCGGCCGGTTCGAACCGGGATCTCGTAAACGATGAGGGGCAGCGCAGTCGCCTCAGACAGCGCCTCATAATAGGCGAATATCTCGTCATCGGAGAACGGATATGAATGCGGCGGCAGCGCCGAAAGGGCATGATAGCCCAGCGACTCCGCTCGTCTTGCCAGCGCGATCGAATGGGCGAGCGAGGGTAGGCCGACATGGGCGATCAGGGTTGCGTTATGGCCTCTGGCGTCTTCGGCGACGATGCCGAGCTGGTCGCTTAGGGCCGCACTTTCCAGCAGTCCGGACTCGCCGCTGCTGCCGGCGACATAGAGGCCGTTCAGCCCCTGTCCGAGCACATAGGCATCTAGTGCACGTTGGCGCTCTGGCGAAAACCCGCCGTCCTTGTCCATCGCCGTCAGAAGAGCAGCATACATGCCGCCAAGCCATTTCGTCATTTCGAGGTCCATTACGTCTAGAGATCCGCCCGGTCTTACCAAACCGGGATCCATGCATGGCTTTTGTGTGCCAGAGTCATTTTGGTTTGACAAGAAATATTTTATTTCATACTGAATCGTAAAATGGACTTACCAAAATGATTTTTCAGTTAGACAGAGATACAGGAGCGGAGGGAAATTTGGTGTTTTCAGCGCTTCAGGATGACGATGGAACGCCGCGCCAGGCAGCGCAGGCGATTGCTGATGCCCTGATCGGCGAGATCATTCGTGGCGAGATCGCCGTCGGTGATCCGCTACCCACGGAGCGTGACCTCTGCGTCCGCTTCGATGCCTCGCGCCCGACAGTGCGCGAAGCTTTGGCCATGATGCAGCTGCGCGGCTATCTCAGCGGTGGCGGTGGGCGCCGACCGCGCGCTGCTTCCCCCTCGCTCAGCGATGTCCTGCGTGGTGCTGGTGGCGTTATTCGCGAAATCCTTGGTGACGCCGAAAGTATCGCCCATCTCGAACAGACCCGCGGTTTTATCGAGATAGGCGCCGTTCGCGAGGCGACTATCAGGGCAGACAGTGCCCAAATCAGAAGGATCCATGCAGCCGTTGAGGCCAATGAGGCCGCGATCGGTACGCCAGCCTTTCCTGGTACCGATATCGCCTTCCATCGCGCGCTGGTTTCGGTGGTCGACAACCCCATCATCCTGACGCTGCACGATCTGTTCGTTTCGGAACTGCTCGCCCGTCGCCCGCCGGATCCGGATCAGAAAGCTCATGATCGCCTGGTCTTCGGGGAACACCAGGCGATCTTCCAGGCGATGATCGATGCCGACGTCGTTCGCGCCACCGACATCATGGAGCACCACATGCGTCGCTCCTACCGATCGCGGCTTTTTTTCCGGCGCTTAGCCGCCGGCGAAGGATCGACCGAACGAACCGAGTCATAAAAATACCAAAAGGAGGAAGACATGAAACTGAATAGATTGCTCGCCGCTGCCGCGGTCATGGCCGTGATGGTGGGCACCGCCGAAGCCCGCGAACTGTCGATGGGATCCCAAGACAACGAGAACTCCAACCTTTACAAGGGTATGGTGGCGTTCCAGGAAAAACTGGCAGAGGTTTCGGGTGGTGACTTGACCGTCAAGCTGTTTCCGGCGTCCCAGCTTGGTGACTTTAAGGCGATGGTCGCCATGCTTCAGGCCGGCGAACTCGACCTGGTCACGACCGGCTATCCGGACATGTCCTATGTTATTCCCGAACTCAAGCTTATCGGCGCGCCTTATGTCGTAAGCGATTTCCCGGAACTCGAAAGGATCGTCAACGGCCCGTGGGGCCAGAAGATGGAAGCCAGGTTCGAGGAGGAAGGCGTAAAAGTCGTCGATCTTTGGTATTACGGCACGCGTCAGACCACCGCCAACCGGCCAATCAACACCATTGATGACCTCAAGGGCCTGAGGATGCGCACACCGAACGTGCCGTTCCTCATCGCGTATGCCAAGGCTGTCGGCGCAACACCGGCGCCGGTGGCCTTCGCCGAGGTCTATCTTGCCCTGCAAACCAATCAGGTTGATGCCGAAGAGAACCCGCTGCCCACGATCGAGGCGATGAAGTTCTACGAGGTGCAGAGCGCCATCGCAATTACCAACCACTTTATTGCATCCCAGGCGATTCAGGTGTCCCTCGACACATGGGACAGCCTCAACGAGCAGGAACAGGGCTGGATCGTCGAGGCTGCCAAGGCCGGCGGCGAGGTCAACGACGAACTGACCTTTTCCTCCGAGGCAAGTCTTGTGGCCAAGTTCAAGGATCTCGGACTGACCATCACCGAGCCCGACCTGACGCCGTTCCGTGCCGCCATGCAACCCTATTATGATGAGCTCGAAGTTGAGTTCGGCAAGGGTGCTATCGCAGAAGTGCGTGGCGAATAGGATCTGGCGCGGCCGGTGCAAGCCGGCCGCTCCCTTATTCCAGTGCGGAGGAGCAATTATGAAGCCACGGAGCATCTACAGCCCGGAAGGCATCGCCGCGACCTTGATCTTTTGCGGTCTTATAGTCGTGCTTTTGATCCAGATTCTTGGGCGAACGCCATTATTCAACGGGCCTATCTGGACCGAGGAACTGGCACGGTGGCTTTGGGTCTGGATGGCCTTTATCGGAATCGCCGAGGCAGAGCGCACCAATAGCCAGCTCCGCATGGACCTGTTCGGCTCGATGCTCGGTACGCGCGGGCGCAAGATCCTGTTCACGCTCATCGATCTGGCCTATCTCGGCGTCGTGCTGAACCTCGTCCGGATCGGTTATTTCACCGTTCTTAGAACCTGGCGCAATGAGAGCGTGACGCTGCCATTGCCCGACGGTGCATTGTATCTCGCCGCCCTCATCGGTCTTGTCCTCGTCGCCTGGCGCGTGACCTTCCGCCTGATCGGGCTTTTCCGTCGAGACGAAGAAGGGCTGGCATCATGATCCTCGCGATGGTTGGTGGCGCCTGGCTTCTCCTCGTACTCGTCGGCGTGCCGATCGGGGTCGCCATGATCCTGGTCTCGATGGGCTATTTCTACGTGTCCGGCATGGGATTGAGCTTTGCCGTATTGCGCATGGTGGACGGACTGAACAGCTTTCCGCTACTTGCCGTTCCGCTTTTTCTGCTCGCCGCCGCGATCCTCAATTCGGCGGGGATATCGTCAAAGCTATTCGGTTTTGCGCGGGCGCTGGTCGGCCACATCACCGGCGGGCTCGGCCACGTCAACGTCTTGGCATCGCTGTTCTTTTCAGGAATGTCCGGGTCGGCCATGGCCGATGCGGGCGGGCTTGGAAAGATGGAAATCGAGGCGATGCGCGACGCAGGCTATGACGACGATTTCGCCGGCGCCGTCACGGCCGCTTCATCGATGATCGGTCCGCTGGTGCCGCCGTCGATCACCATGGTGCTCTATGGTGTTGCCGCAAACACCTCGATCGGCGCGCTCTTCCTGGGCGGCGTCGTTCCCGGCCTTTTGTGCGCCTTCTCGCTGATGGTGATGGTCTATTTCATTGCGCGGAAACGGAACTATCCGGTCGAAACTCGGCGCGGCCCGTCCGAGGTCGTCTCGTTGTTCTTCGGCTCTCTGCCAGCGCTGCTGACGCCTTTGGTGATCATCGGCGGCATCTTCTCGGGCTACTTTTCACCGACGGAGGCGGCCGCAGTCACCGTCATCTACGCGATTCTCATCGATCTGCTGTTCTACCGCGAGCTGACTTTCAAGCGCCTATGGAACGCGCTCTATGAAACCATGGCAACCTCGGCCTCGATCGCCACGATCATCGCCGGTGTCAGCCTGCTCGGTTTCGTTCTGGCCCGGGAACAGGCGCCTCAACAGATTACGAACTTGTTTCTGAAGCTTACCAATGATCCGATCAGTTTTCTGATCGCGGTCAACCTGATGATTTTCGTTCTCGGCGCTTTCATCGAGAGCCTGGTGATCCTGTTGATCGTCGTGCCGATCCTGGTGCCGATCGCGCTTGGCTACGGTATCGACCCGGTACATTTTGGCATCATCATTGTCCTCAATCTCATGATCTCGATCTTGACCCCGCCCATGGGCATGGCGCTATTCATCGTCGCCCAGGTCGGCAAAATACCGTTCCAGCGGCTGGCCCGCGCAATCCTACCCTGGCTCATCCCGCCGGTCGTGGTACTGATCCTCGTAACGGCATTCCCGATCCTGTCGACAGGCCTTCCGAGCCTGATGCGCTGATATGCGGTGCAAGGGATGTCGATGGCACGCGATCGGAAGAGGCAAACGTTGCCAAGTCAACGAGCTTAAATGATGCCGGGTCTGCATGTGGCAGATCCGCATCCCGGCGCTTCCTCACAGTGCTCAACGCCGCTTTCAGTCCGCTCGGCCAGTTTCAGTGCATGCTCACTGTCGACGCCGAATACCTGACTGTGTTCGCGAGCTCGGTGTGGCCAAGGAGGATCTGAATCGCTCGAAAGTTTGGCGCCACGCTGAGAACAAGCAGACCAACGGGCGGGCCGTCACGCTGAAAGTGGAATACACTGTCTTCCAACACGGAGAGGGCCGCCATGAAGGTCGGGCGTGTGAACGCGATGCCAATGCTGATGCAAAGCCCGCAGCAAGGTCACCGATCGCCGGGACGCCGAAGACCAATCAAATCACGTTCGCTGAAGTGCTCGCTGATGGGATTGCAATCGCTTCACGGGGCCGCCGTGCCGCCAAGAAGATGCGCTAAGGCATTGAAAATGCGCATGGCGGGCAAGGAGCACGCTATGCCGAGCGGATTGGAGGGCAGAACCTCGGCGTCGCCGCAATCGCCCGAAGGGATGTCGCTGTTGGTTTGTATGGCCACAGTCGTGTCGGTTTGGGTATTGTAATAGACGACGGTGGTGTATCCCGGCAGTTCACCGGTATGTCCGACCCAGCCGTCGGTGCAACGCAGCGCCAAGCCGTAGTCTGCGGGCCCCTGGAAAGAGCGCAGCCGCTGTTCCTGCGATTTTGCGTCAAGAAGGCCGTGACCGGTCGCCAGAGCCCTTCCATAGGTGAGCAGATCATAGACATCGGAAATGATCTCGCCAGCGGTCCAGAGCGATGCAGGGTTCCAGTTTGTCGCGTTCAGCGGGGCTTCGGCGGTCGCCGCATAGCCCTGCAGCGTGATGCCTTGCGCGTAAGGTGCGGGGATTGCGGTCTGCCTGCCTGGCCAGCTCGTGTTTTCCAGACCGAGCGGTTCGAAGATCATTGTTCTCAAGGCTGTCTCGACCGGTTGACCGGTGACCTTCTCTATCACCATTCCAAGCAGGATCGTGTTGGTGTTGGAGTAGTCATATTCAGAACCGGGTTCGAACAGCGGAGAGTTCTCGACAGCGTAGGCTACCAGATCCTCCGGTGAGAAAAACATGTTCGGGTCTTCAAGGTACAAGTCCACAAACCGCTCCGAGGCGGTGTAGCTGGCCACACCGCTCGTCATGTTTGCCAGCTGTCGCAGCGTGATTTCATCGCCGTTCGGAATGCCCGAGACATAGGCGCCAATCGTGTCGTCCAGCGAAAGAAGGCCGTCTTCAGCGAGTTGCAGAATAACGGTTCCCGTGAAGGTCTTTGTGACCGAGCCGATGCGGGTGTGCATGCCCGGCGCCATCTGCGCGCCGCTCTGCGGATCAGAGATGCCAAAACCCTCAACCCATGAGCCTTCGGGCGTGCGCACGCCGACAATCGCGCCGGGCGCTGCAGTCTGGTGCAGCGCCTTTGTCACGGCGGCGTCGAGCCTTGACGCAAGCGCTTCAGAAAGACGCTTCGAGCTTGCCGCCTGTGCAGCCGGCATCGACAGGACGCGGTCGACACCCTGAACGCACGCATCTGCAGCGACGGCGGTTTTGATACCGCCAAAGGTCAGCAGAAGCAGCGCCAGGAGCGGCAGGCTTCTTCGTTTCAGAAGATCGCATGAGACGGATGCTGTCATTTCAGGAACCCCTTTGTTGATGTTGCGCGCGAATGTGAATGTCCTGCCGATACAGCGCTAACGATCTAGAAGCGAAGGTCGAAACGCATGCTGAAATTGTGATCCTGCACCCCTTCGGCAAGCTGCCCGTCATAGCCAAGGGACAGGCTGGCTTCGTTGGAAAGGTCGAAGGACAGGCCGACTCCGATCAGGGCTGCATCCCGGGCCGTCGGAACACCGGATATCCCGAATTCACTGCCGCCGTTGAAAGCCATCATCGAGGTTCCATTCAGATCGCCATAGGCATGCTGCCAGCCGGCGTGTCCGAAAAGGCGCACCGCCGTTTCGCCGAGCATGATATCGCGGCTGGCGCGAAGACCAAGCGTCGTGGTCCACAGATCCTGAGTTTGCGACGCCGCGTGGAGCGCCGCCATGCCACCGGTCTCGGAAAACCCGTCGGTCTTCAGGTTGACATAGGATGCCGCCGCGAACGGCTGCAGATATCCGGCCTCGTCTCCGAACCGCCAGCCGGTTTCGGCAAAGGCCTGCAGCGTGCGAGCATCATAGTCGGCGCTCAGCTGTTCGCTCAGCCCGACAAAGGACACGGTCCGCTTGGTGGAGATTGCGTGATGGCCGTAGGAGCCGCCGAAGCTGAAGCTGAACGGACCTGTCTGCGTGCTGCCATACCCGCCCACATAGTAGCTGTCGGTATCCGCTGAGGCCGCGAACCCCTTCTCGTCAATCGAAGCATTCATGTAGCCTGCGGCAAGGCCGAACAGCCAGTCCTGACCGACACGGGCATCGCCGCCGAACAGGGCTCCGCCGCCGGAGGTGTCCACGGTATGGGCATTGCCATCGCCCTGATAGCGCCCGCGCCCGCCCAGAGCATCGAACCAGACCGATACCGGGTTGGTCGCCAGAGCTTCGCCGTTTGGCGCAGCGCCCTCAGCCCCGTCAGAGGCGGCATCGATGCGCGAGAGAATTGCCCTTTCGACCTGCCTCGGCTCGTCGCGCAAAACGGTATTGGCAGAGGCATGGATTTCGCCGGACAGCGCATCGAATATTTCCGGCGCCTCATTTTCGTAGAGCCCGAGGATCGTCCGATAGAGCGCCGTGTCGGGCGAGAGGCTGTCAAGGCCTGCTGCCGTTGCCTTCTGGTTGGGCGTTCTGGCTTCGTCGACGAAATCGACATCGTTTCGCTGGAGCGCCAGATAGACGTTCGTGGCGTCATAACCGATATAGGAGTCGAGAAAGGCAAAATTGTCGGTCACGCTGCCGAAACCGCCGGAGACGCCGCCTTCGGCCGTCACCACGGTATAGACATTGATTGGATCATAGCCGGAGCCGGTATCGCCGGACCGATCCGCCAGGACGACGAGATCGGCGCCCGGGTCTATCGTTGCCGCGCCCGCGACCTTGAGCAGGTCATTGTTGATACCGGCTTCCGTGCCCGCGTCATTGACCTCGACCTGGTAGACCGAACCGGCGCCAAGGCCAAGATCGCCGGCGACATGCATTGTCCCGATGGAATTGCCCGGCGCGACCATGCCGGAAACCACCGTATCCCCGACCGTTCCGGAGCCGGCAAGCATGGCGACGGAGGCGACATTGACCGCGCCGGTAACGCCATTGACCACCAGCTTGCCGCCGAACACATCCGTGCCGCCGGTATAGCTGCTTTTGCCCGTCAGTATGGTCGTGCCGGAATAGACCTCGACGCTGCCAGTCCCGGTGATATCAGGCGCAAAGGTGTAGTCCGGGTTGGTATGGTTGAAGACGATCTTGCCGCTGCGCGTGCCGAAGTCGATCAGTGACGTATCGACTACGCCCGCGGAGACAGCCATCTCGCCTGCTGCGGCGCCAATGTTCAGCCTTCCCTGTGTCCCGATGGTGAACGCGTCCGTGGCGCGAACCGTGCCGCCATCGGCAACCGTCAGCACACCGGTGGCGCCTGCACTTCCGACTTTCATCGAACCTGTCGTCCAGAGCGAGCCGGTTCCGCTGACCGTCGCCGTGCCTCTCGTCCATGCGGACTGTCCGAGGGTCGCCGTTCCGCTGGTAACGGAGCCGCCATTTTCGACCGCAAGCGTGCTGCCCGGAATCGACCCGATGACCAGTGATCGGCCAGTCCCGGCGGAAAGCCGCGACCCATTTCCGGTAACCGTGATGCTGCCGGTGGGCAATGACAGCGATGCGCTGCCGACGGCAATCTTGCCCGAGGCGTTGACGCCGCCGCCGCCGCTGATCACAAGCGCGCCGGCCCCGAGGCGACCGACATTAAGGTCGCCGTTCAGCGTCCACAAAGCCGCCGGGCCGTTGACTTCGACGCGGCCATCCTCGCCGGCGACGGTTCCGATGAAGCCGGAACCGCTTGCAAATGCATTGTTGATCTCAAGCGTGCCGGAGCCGACGCGCACCTCGCCGCCATAGGCGCTGGTCGCCCCTGTCAGCCGAAGCCGGGCGGGTCCGAAGAACGCCAGCGTGCCGGAACCGGCGAAGCTGCCGGCAAACACCGTATCGGCATTCTGGCTGACCGACAGCCTGGCTGTTCCGAGGTCGACTGTGCCGCCAGTTCCCGAAAGCCCATGCATCATCAGATCATTGTCGTTGAGATCGAGCACGCCGCCATTGACCGTGTAGGCCCCGCCTTGCGCGAAGGCGAGCAGCGAGCCAGCCCGCAGAACGCCGCCCTCGACCGTGGTTTCTCCGGTATAGATGTTGTTGCCGAACAGCGTGGTCGTGCCGGAATAGGCTTCGATGCCGCCCGCGCCCTTGAGATCGGCGAAGAACGTGTAGTCCGTGTCGGTATGGTTGAAGACGATCTTGCCGCTGCCCGTGCCGAAATCGATCAGCGCTGTGTCGACATTGCCAGCCGCGACAGCCGTATCACCTGCCGCCGCACCGATATTCAACGTTCCGTTTGACCCGATCGAAAACGTGTCGTTGGCGCGAAGCGTGCCGCCATCGGCAACCGTCAGAACCCCGGTGGCGCCCGCGCTGCCAATTCTCATCGAACCCGTGGTCCAGAGCGAACCGGTCCCGCAGACCGTGGCCGTGCCTCTCGTCCATGCGGACTGCCCGAGCGTCGCCGTTCCACTGGTAACGGAGCCGCCATTTTCGACCGCAAGCCTGCTGCCCGCGATCGACCCGATGGTCAGCGCCCCGCCGGCCTCGGTTGAAAGACGCGATCCGTCTCCGGTAACCGTGATGCTGCCCTTGGGCAAGGAAAGCGATGCACTTCCGACAGCAACCTTGCCCGACGCGTTGACGCCGCCTCCATCGCTGATCACGAGCGCGCCGGAACCGGTGCGTCCGACATTCAGATCACCATCCAGTGTCCACAAGGCTGCCGAACCAGTGACATCGACGCGTCCATCCTCGCCTGCGACGGTTCCGATGAAGCCGGATCCGCTCGAAAATGCGTTGTTGATGGCGAGCGTGCCGGTGGCAATGCGGACATCGCCGCTGTAGGCGCTGGTCGCTCCCGTCAGTTCGAGGCGACCGGCCCCTTCAAGCGTCAGCGTGCCGGAGCCGGTGAAGCTGCCGGCGAACGTCGTATCGGTATCCTGGATGATCGTAAGCTTGCCTGTTCCCAGACCGATCGTGCCGCCGGTTCCCGAAAGCGTGGACATGGTGAGATCATGACTATTGAGATCGAGCATACCGCCATTGACCGTGTAGGCCGTGTTGTTCGCAAAGCCGAACGGTGCGCCGGCCCGAAGGGTGCCGCCCTCGATCCGTGTGCCGCCGGTATAGGTGTTGGTGCCGGTCAAAATGGTGGTGCCGGAATAAACTTCGACGCCCCCCGTGCCGCTGATATCCGGCGCAAAGGCATAAGCGCTGTCGGTGTGGTTGAAGACGATGCTGCCATCACCCGCGCCGAAGACGATCGCGCCGGTCTGAAGCGCGCCGGCTGTCGTGGCTGTCTTGCCCGCCGCGGCCCCGATATTGAGCGTGCCGGAGGAACCGCTTTCGCTGGCGATGTCAACGCGATCGCTCGCGATGACGGTTGCGCTATCAGCCAATGTCAGAACGCCGTCCCCGCGATCGCCGATCGCCAGCACGCCACCGGTGCTGGTCCACGTCGTGCCCGCGCCGGAAACAATGGCCTTGCCCGAACCGCCAGCCGCTGCACCGATGACGCCGCTCACGGCTTCAACCGTTCCACCGCCTGACAGGTTCAGAATACCAGTGCCTTCGCTACCCACGGTCAATTCACCGGTGAGCGACAGTTTGGAGCCGGAACCGGACAGATTTACTGTCCCCTGCGCAATATCGTTTGCGCCGAGCACCATGTCCTTTCCGCTCATCGCGCCGCTGTTCGTGATGGTCAGCACGCCTTCGGCGTTCCAGCCCACGCGTGAAATAACGAAGTCATGCCAAAGCGAGCTGGCGTCGGTAATCGTTGCCGTGCCGTATTCATTGGTGCCGATATTGGCGATGGGAGCGGTTACGGTGCCCCCTCTGGAAATCGTGAGCGAGGCTGGGTCCTTCACCCCCACTGAAACAAAATCAGGTTCTGAAATAGCTGTCCCGTATGGCCCGCCATCGATGCCATCAACGGTAACATCAGTATTGATCCACAGGCCGGCGAGTGTTGGTCCGGAAAGCGCGAGAAGGGCGGTGGAAGCCAGCAATGCCAATTTTGGAGCAGATTGGAGCGCACGTGTGGCCGCTTTCATTGGGCGCTTGTGGAGGCGCACCGATGTGCAAACTGTCGTCGTCTTTTGGCCTTGCCGCATGGTTGTTCCCCTGAAATCATCTTCTGGAGCCATGCTCTCGAAGCGGCTTCGACAATCGGGAAACCGTGCCGACTTGCTTACGAAGTAAAGCTCCGTCGGCGCTTATTGGTCAGCAACCCAATGATTGGAATCCCCTGATCAGGGGTTTTGACGCGAAGGTTCGGAGGCCATAGACGGTTTCGTATCGGTCATTTGACGCCACAGCTTTATCGCTGCGTTGAGGATTGCGAGATATCGCAGGCATCGGGGACAAATGGGTCGGGCTATATCAATCCGGCAGGTTACTGCTGCTGCGCTTCAAACGAATGAGTATGAACATGGGTGTTTCATTATGACCTCAATCACAGTCGGCTCCTGTTTGTGTGGTGACGTCAGATTTGAAATCTCGGGCGACCTTGAGAATTTCTTCCTGTGTCACTGCAAGCGCTGTCGAAAGGACACAGGGTCGGCCCATTCGGCCAATCTGTTTTCGTCGACAGCAAGATTATCATGGGTTTCCGGCCTTGAAAGCGTCCAGACCTACAAGGTGCCTGGGACCCGGCACGAAAAAAGCTTCTGCAACAAATGCGGATCAGCACTTCCAAGCGTCCAGCTGGAGAGGACTTTGGTCGTCGTTCCAGCCGGGAGCCTTGATAGCGCGATTGAGATCCGGCCGAGTGCACATATCTGCTTTGCAAGCCGAGCGGAGTGGGACGCGCGTTTGGACGACATCCAGAAATTCAACGGTCTACCGGGCTAGGTTCAGTACCGCAAAACGGTCTCCGGCAAACCCGGTGCCTCCGTTCTGCACGTGCTCCAATCCCGCTCGAGATGCTCATTTCCGGCAGGAGACCTGTTTCAACTCGGCGATGCATCCGATGGCGATCCGCCAGATCACGCCGCGCACCCGTCCTGCATTCAGCCTTGAGGCCTGGCCATCTCAAACAGTCGTCTGATCTCGTTCGACAAGGACAGCGTCACCTTCCGCTACAAGGACTACCGCCGGAAGGGCTGCGACCGGCAGCAGATCATGACGCTTGCCACCTCCGAGTTCATTCGCCGCTTTCTGCTTCATGTCCTGCCAAAGGGCTTCCACCGCATCCGGCACTATGGTCTGCTCGCCGGAAGTTCCCGGAAGGTCAGCATCGCACGTGCCCGCGATCTCCTGAACGCTGTCCAGCCGCCTGATCACGACGCAGCCGATGCGTCGATCGACTTCCGGCCCCCGTGCCCCTGCTGCGGTGGGCGCATGATCGTCATCGAGGTGTTCGAACGCTGGCGCCAGCCACGCGGGCCACCGGAAACGGCGGCAACAGAGGTGGCTCGGTTTATCTG
>NZ_DEPM01000075.1:12791-15099 GCF_002358775.1 Martelella sp. UBA3392 | reverse complement strand
GAGAGAGTATTGGGAGCAAGCGGCGACCACGTGTCTCTCCAACCGAGCCGGGTTACCCGCCGATCAGCGCCAGCCACTCATCCTCGTCCATGGTCTGAACCCCGAGTTCCTCCGCCTTCTTCAGCTTGGAGCCGGCGCCCGGACCTGCAATCACGATATCCGTCTTCTTCGACACCGAGCCGGACACCTTGGCCCCCAGGCTTTCGGCCTTGGCCTTCGCCTCGTCGCGCGTCATTTTCTCAAGCGTGCCGGTGAACACCACAGTCTTGCCGGCGACCGGGCTTGAGGTGTCGATGCGCTGCTGGTCGTCCTCCGGGGTCACCTCCTTGAGCAGGCGGGCGATGACATCGGTATTGTTCTCCTCGGCGAAGAATTCGGCGATGGCGCGGGCGACGACAGCGCCGATGCCGTCGATATTGTTGAGATCGTCCCAGGCCTCGCCCTCGCCGCTGGCCGCCTCGCGCATCGCCTTTTCGAAGGCCTCGTAGGAGCCGTAGGAGCGCGCCAGCAGCTTGGCCGTCGTCTCGCCGACATGGCGGATGCCGAGCGCGAAGATGAAGCGGTTGAGGGCGATCGTCCGCCGCTCGTTGATCGACTCGTAGAGATTGGCGACCGAAGTCTTGCCCCAGCCGTTGAAATTCTCGAGCTTGGTGAGCGCCGCCCCCTGCCGCCGCTCCAGCGTGAAGATATCCGGCGCGGTGCGGATCGCCAGCGCCTCGTCCTCATGTTCGAAGAAGAAATCGACCTGCTTGGAGCCGAGCCCCTCGATATCGAAGGCATTGCGCGAGACGAAATGCTTCAGGTGCTCCACCGCCTGCGCCCGGCAGGAGAAACCTGCCGTGCAACGCCTGACGGCATCGAGCTTGCCGGTCTTTTCGTTGATCTCGCGCACCGCATGCGCGCCACAGACCGGGCAGTGATCGGGAAACTGATAGGGTTCGGCATCGTCGGGCCTCTTGTCCGGCACGATGTCGACGATCTGGGGAATGACGTCGCCGGCGCGCTGGACGATGACATAGTCGCCGATGCGGATATCGCGGCCCTCGCGGATCGGCTCGCCGCCGGAGCCCTTGCCGGCGATGTAGTCTTCGTTATGCAGCGTCGCATTGGTCACCACCACGCCGCCGACCGTGATCGGCTCCAGTCGCGCCACCGGCGTCAGCGCGCCGGTGCGACCGACCTGGATATCGATGTTGAGAAGCCGGGTGATCGCCTGTTCGGCCGGGAACTTGTGCGCCGTCGCCCAGCGCGGCGAGCGCGAGCGGAAGCCGAGGCGGGCCTGAAGATCGAGCCGGTCAACCTTGTAGACGACGCCGTCGATATCATAGTCAAGATCGCCGCGCTCGACGCCGATCTCGCGGTAGTGATCGATCAGGTCATCGACGGAGGACAGCCGCCGCATCAGCGGGTTGACCGGGAAACCCCATTTCGCGAAGGTCTCGACCATGCCCATCTGGGTATCGGCCGGCATCTCCGACATCTCGCCCCAGGCATAGGCGAAGAATCTCAGCTTGCGCTTCGCCGTCACCTGCGGGTCGAGCTGGCGCAGCGAGCCGGAGGCGGTGTTGCGCGGGTTCACATAGGTGGGCTTGCCTTCTTCCGCGAGCGCTGCGTTGAGCGCGGCAAAATCGCTCTTGGCCATGTAGATCTCGCCGCGCACCTCGACCACCGCCGGCGCGCCCTTCGGCAGCCGGTTCGGGATCTCGCTAATGGTGCGGACATTGGCGGTGACGTTTTCCCCCGTTGCGCCATCGCCGCGCGTGGCGCCGGAAACGAGCACGCCATCCTCATAGCGCAGCGACATCGACAACCCATCGATCTTGGGTTCGGCGGTAAAGGCGATCGAGCCGTCCGGCATCTGGCCGAGGAAGCGATAGACCGAGGCGATGAAATCCTGCACGTCCTCATCGGAAAACACATTGCCGAGCGATAGCATCGGCACGCTATGCGTCACCGGCGCAAACGCCTCCGACGGCGTCGATCCGACCCGGCGCGACGGGCTGTCGGCGCGAATGAGGTCGGGAAACCGCGCTTCCAGCGCATCATTGCGCTGCTTCAGCGCGTCATATTCGGCGTCGGTGATCTCCGGCGCGTCCTTGCCGTGATAGGCAACGTCATGACGGGCGATTTCCGCGGCCAGATGCGCAAGCTCCGCCTCGGCTTCATCGCGGGACAGTTCCTCGACCGGTTTCTTCGCCATGTCACACTCCTTCGCGGCTCCCCCGCTGAATTAGAGCGGTTCGGCGCGAAATGGAAGCGGGTTTGACTGCGATGGCGACGGCAACCCCAATCTCCCCCCTTGAGGGGG
>NZ_DEPM01000075.1:8627-12452 GCF_002358775.1 Martelella sp. UBA3392 | reverse complement strand
CCCGACAGGGGCAGAGAGGGGTGACCCCTCTCCGAGAGCACGGAGGCTGTGGCTTTTAGGGCTTACGCCCTTTACCCCTCTCTGTCGCTTTCGCGACATCTCCCCCTCAAGGGGGGAGATTGTGGGCTGACGGGTTCGAGAACCGACTGAAGGCCGTTCCCGGCCGCGCGTTCATTCACCCCGAAGCCCGCGCCGTCCCGGTCGTCTCGCCGCTCAACACCCCCGTATCGAGCAACGCCGTCAGCGGCAGATGGTCGGAGGCGACGCGGGCGAGGAGCGAATCATGCGCCGCCAGATCGGCGACCAGATCGTCGCGATTGGCGATGATGCGGTCGAGCGCCAGCACCGGCCAGCGGGCGGGGAAGCTTGCCTTGGGCGGCGGCAGCGCGCCGAAACTGTCCTCGAAACGGCGCAGCGCCGAGCCATTGCCCAGCCGCCACTCGTTCATGTCACCCATGATCAGCGTCGCGGCCTCCTCGCGGTTTCCGAGAAGGCCGATGATGTGGTCAGCCTGCTGGCGACGCGAGGCGCGGAACAGGCCGAGATGCACGGCGACAACACGCAAGTGTATGCCGCTCCTGAGTTCGATATCGGTCAACAACGCGCCGCGCGGCTCAAGCCCCGGCAGTTTCTCGCGGTGGATATCGCGCACCGCGCCGTCGCGGAACAGGAGAACGTTGCCGTGCCAGCCATGGGCGCGAACGCTTGCCTCCGCCGGCACGGCGACCAGGCCGGTTTCATCCTCGATGCGCTTGAGATCCAGAAGCCCGGTGCGCTCACCGAAACGGGTGTCGGCCTCCTGAAGGGCAATCAGGTCGGCGCCGATCTCGCGGATCACCTCAAAGGTGCGGTCGGGATCGAAACGGCCGTCGGTGCCGACACATTTATGCACGTTATAGGTCGCGACCCTGAGCCCCTCGCCTGCCATCGGCACGACCGAATCCGGACGCTTTCCGTTCTCACGGAAGGAGCGCAACACGGCATTGGCGAGTGGAGATTTGATCGGGATCATGTTTCACACGCAATTCAATAAACATGAATATGGGGTGTTTTCAGAGATACGGCAATCCCAGCCACAAAATCCGGTCGCGGAGCCGGTAGGGGAATGGCCTCTCCTTCAGCTTGGCGATCGTCACCTCGGTGGAATTGGCGCGCGCGGCGCTGATGCGCGCATGAAGCTCCGTTGCAAACCCCGTATCGAAGACTTCGAGATCGGTTTCGAAGTTCAGCCGCAGCGAGCGCGAATCGAGATTGGAGGAGCCGAGATAGGACCAGCGTCCGTCGATCGTCATCAGCTTGGAATGGTTGAACGGCCCGTTGTCGCGCCAGATCCGGCAACCGCCTTCCAGGATCTCCTCGAACTGCGCCGTCATGGCCTTGTCGACAAGGCCGAGATTGTTCTGGCCCGGCACAATGATATCGACGGCGACGCCGCGCTTGGCCGCGGTGGAGAGCGCGGACAGGAGATCGCGGTCGGGCAGGAAATAGGGCGACATGATCATCACGCTCTCTTCCGCCACCGAAAGCGCGCCGATGATCATGCTGTTATTGTTGCCGAGATTGCGGTCCGGGCCGGACGGCACCACGCGGGCGATTACGCCCTCATGGGTCTCAGGCGCGGAGACCTTCCAGGCCGCCCCGTCGAGCTTTTCGCGGGTTTCGAAATACCAGTCGGCGGCCGCCACGGTGAAATAATCGCCCGCGGCCGCGCCCCGCAGCATGAAATGGGTATCGTGGGCGGCATTCGGCCCGGTAAAGGCCGCGCGGATGTTCATGCCGCCGGCGAACACGGTTTCGCCGTCGATCACCATGATCTTGCGATGGGTGCGCAGATTGGCATAGGGCAGCCGCATCTTCAAAAGCACAGCACCATTGAAGGTCGCGACCCTGATGCCGCGTTCGCGCAGCAGCGAGGTGATCCGCGGGCGGGAATAGCGCGCGCCGATGGAATCGACCAGGATCCGCACCTCGACGCCGCGCTTGACCGCCGCATCGAGGCTGTCGACGAAGCGGCGACCGATCTGGTCGGAATCGAAGATATAGGTTTCCATCAGGATCGAGCGCTCGGCCTTGTCGATCGCCTCCAGCATGGCGGCATAGGCCGCGTCACCGGTTTCCAACAGATGGATGACATTGCCATCGGTCGCCGGCATGCCCGTGACGCGGTTGCCGAGGTTCCACATCGCGCCCATGCGCGGGCCGAAGGCGGAAACGATCGCCTCGCGCCCGACGTGATGCTCCCTCTCCTCGTTGGCCACCGCATCCGGAATACTGCCGCGCCGGTCGAGAATCGAGGCCCGGCGCATCCGGTTGATGCCGGCGACCGCATAGATCGCAGCCCCCAGGAGCGGCGACAGCATGATCACGCCGACCCAGCCGATCGCCGCGCGCACCTCATCCTTGGTCATCGCGGCATGGATCGCCGC
Organism: Martelella sp. UBA3392; assembly: GCF_002358775.1. Lineage (NCBI taxonomy): Bacteria > Pseudomonadati > Pseudomonadota > Alphaproteobacteria > Hyphomicrobiales > Aurantimonadaceae > Martelella > Martelella sp. UBA3392. Next base: position 10,026 of record NZ_DEPM01000075.1, on the reverse strand, counting down.
CGTCGCGCCGAGGAGGAACGAAATCGCCGCCAGGATGTGCGGCCAGTAATGTTCCAGAAAAGTCTCCATCGGCGGCGGTCCCCTTGATTCCTGTACCGCCGGAAAATGGAGGCGGCTGTTCTGTCCGTCAACGCCCGGCCCTCCAATCGCCCTGTCAAAGGGGGATCGGCGGGAGCAATTGCGGGTTCGTCCTCAGCTTATATCAGCAATTGCCGATCAACCATCACCGGCCAGCAGTTTCGCCGCCGCCGCGCGCGCCTCGGCCGTAACCTTGGCGCCGGCCAGCATGCGGGCGATTTCCTCCTGGCGGGCCTCGGGGCCGATCACCTCGACATGGGTGCTGACGGTGTCCTTGCCGCGATCGCCCTTCGAGATCAGGAAATGCCCCTCGGCGCGCGCCGCCACCTGCGGCGCGTGAGTGACGGAGAGGACCTGCACGTTCTCCGCAAGCCGCTTCAGCCGCTGGCCGATCGCATCGGCGACCGCGCCGCCGACCCCGGTATCGATCTCGTCGAAGACCAGCGTGGGCGCCGAGCCCTTGTCGGCCAGCGCCACCTTCAGCGCCAGCAGGAAACGCGAGAGTTCGCCGCCGGAGGCGACCTTCATGATCGGCCCCGCCCTGGTGCCGGGATTGGTCTGCACCTCGAAGGAGACCGTATCGATGCCCTCCGCGCCGGCCGCGTCGTCATCGGCTGTAACCACGGCGGTGAACCGCGCCCGCTCCAGCTTCAGCGCCGGCAGCTCCGCCATCACCGCGGCGCTCAACTGTTCGCCGGCGACCTCGCGTCGCGATGAAAGCGCCCGGGCGGCAGCGAAATAGGCGGCTTCGGCGACCGTCACGGCCTCGGTCAGCGCCGCAAGCTTCGCCTCGCCGGCGTCGAGTTCGTCGAGAGCGGCGACCATCCGCTCGGCCAGCGCCGGCAGTTCCGTTACCGGCACATTGTATTTGCGCGCTGCACCGCGCAGCGCAAACAGCCGCTCCTCGGTGCGCTCCAGTTCCTTGGGGTCGAAGGCCGCGCGATTAAGGGCCGTCTCAACCTCCATTTGCGCGCTGGAGAGCTTTTCAAGCGCTGCGTCCAGTAATTCGACCGTCTCTTCCAGCAGGCCCGGGGCCTCGTGCGATTTGCGCTCCAGCCGGCGCACCAGCGAGGCGATCATCGGAACCGGCGAGGCATTGCCGTTCAGAAATTCGAGCGCCTCGGCGATATCGCCCGCAATCCGCTCGGATTTCATCATGGTCGCGCGCTTTTCGGCCAGTTCGTCCTCTTCACCGTCAACCGGCGAAAGCTCCTGAAGCTCGTCTACGGAGGCACGCAGGTAATCGGCCTCGCGCATCGCCGCCTCGATATGGGCGCGATGCTGCTTCAGCTTGCGCTCCGCATCCCGCCAGCCACGATAA
>NZ_DEPM01000075.1:0-8310 GCF_002358775.1 Martelella sp. UBA3392 | reverse complement strand
CAGCCACGATAAAGGCCCGCCACGGCCTCCGCTTCAGCCGTCAGCCCGCCAAAGGCATCAAGCAGAAGGCGGTGTCCGTCGGTGTCGATCAGCGCGCGCTCGTCATGCTGCCCGTGGATTTCGACGAGCAACCGCCCGGCCTGGCGCATCATCTGCACGCTCACCGACTGGTCGTTGATGAAGGCACGGGTGCGGCCATCGGCGGATTGCATCCGCCGGAAAATCAGGTCGCCATCATCGTCGAGACCGTTTTCGCGCAGGTGAAGTCGCACCGGATGATCCATCGGCACGTCGAAGACCGCGATCACCTGCCCCGAATCCTGCCCGTGACGCACCAATGCGCCATCGCCGCGCGCGCCGAGCGCGAGCGAAAGACTGTCGAGCAGAATGGATTTTCCCGCGCCGGTCTCGCCGGTCAACACCGAAAGACCCGCGCCGAGGTCAAGCTCCAGCCGCTCGATCAAAACGATGTCCCGAATGGAAAGCTGGACAAGCATGTTTTTCGCGACCTGGCGGATGCGCCGTTTTAGCTCGGCGTGGCGTCCGAAACAGCGGAGCCCCGGCCGGCCGATTTCGGTTCGAGCCCCTTGGAACTCAAGAGCTTGTAGGCGCGCGCATACCACGGGCTGTCGGGATAGTTATGACCCAGCACCCAGGCCGCGTTCTGCGCCTCGGAAACCACGCCCATGGCGTAATAGGCCTCGACAAGGCGTTCCAGCGCTTCCTCGATCTGGTTGGTGTCCGAATACTCGTCGACCACCTGGTTGAAGCGGGAGATCGCGGCGACATAGTCCTTGCGCTCAAGATAGTAGCGACCGACCTGCATGTCCTTGCCGGCGAGCTGGTCGCGGGCATAGCGGATCTTGGCGCGCGCGTCGCCGGCGTAATCGGAATCCGGATAGTTGTCGATCACCTTCTGCATCGCGACGATCGTCTGCTCGGCCGCCGTCTGGTCCTGGGTGACGTCGACGATTTCCTTCGAATAGGCAAGGCCGATCAGATACTGCGCGTAGGCTGCATCCTTGGAGTTCGGATAAAGCTGGACATAGCGCGTGCCGGATTTGACCGCCGCCTCATATTTGCGCGAACGGTATTCCAGGTAGGTCTGCATCAACAGCGCCTGCCGCGCATAGTCGGAAAGCGGGTTCTGGTCCTGCACGGCCTTGAACTTGCGCAGCGCCTCGCTCACCTTGCCGGCGTTGATGTTGGCAAGAGCCTCATCGTAAACCTGCTGGGGCGGATCAGCCTCATACTGCAGCGTTGTGATGTCGACATCCTTGTCCCGGGAGCAGCCGCCAAGAACGATACCTGCTCCGACAATTATGGCCGCCGGCAGCGCCGCTGCGCGAAACGCTCCCAGTCTTTTCCGGTTCAAAGTATCAGACATTGCTTGTGCCCCAGTTGCGCGTCATGCGGACGCATTTCTGTTTCAACCGACGTTTTACGCATATCCCGCTGCCAAGAGCAATCGCAGGCGCGCGAAAAACGCACAAATTAATGGCGCTTCAATAACGCATCCTTAATACCAAGGATCAGTGATTAGGACCCATATGATGCGCGCTGGAATGGCCATCCGAGTAGGAAAACACCGCAGAGCGATGCTTGAGCATCGCGCGAGGATTTTGACGCCCTCGGGGGCCATTCCAGCCGCACCCCTTCGGGGCCGGGCGATTTTGAAAGCCTGCGTCGTTGAAAATCCTCGCCGTAGCTATAGCTACGACTGCGGTTTTCGCCTAGCCGGCTTTCAAAATCGCGCCGGTCATATGGGTCCTAATCACTGATCCTTGGTATAAGCAGTTCGAAAGGCTGGAAGCGACCCGAGCCGACAGAGCCACCAAATGAAAAGGCGGACCGCCGCAAATGCGCGCGATCCGCCTGAATATTTTAGCTTTATCCGATAGAACTCAGGACGCAGGCCCCGCGGCAACCACGCCTTCCTGACGCAGCCGGAAGGGCAGCGCGCCGCGCGGCGAAACGATCACGGCGGCGCCGGGCGTTTCGAACAGCTTGCGCACGGCGGCGGCATTCAGCGCATGCCCGCCGCGATAGGAGCGGAATGCACCGGCAAAACGCATGCCCATCATCGCCAGGTCGCCGACGGCGTCGAGCGTCTTGTGACGGACGAATTCGTTTTCGTAGCGCAGGCCCTCGGCATTGATGACCCGGTCGTCATCGGCGATCACCACCGAGTTTTCGAGCGACGAGCCGAGCGCGAAACCACGCGCCCACATCGGCTCGACGTCACGCATGAAGCCGAAGGTGCGCGCGCCGTAAAGTTCCTTTCGGAAGGTATCGGCGTTCATGTCGCCAGCCCATTTCTGGCGGCCGATGACCGGCGTTTCGAAATCGATCTCGACGTCGAAACGGGTGCCGTCATAGGGCGAGAACTCGGCCCAGCCGGCGCCGCTTTCAACGCGCACCGTCTTGGCGACCTTTATATAGCTGCGCTGCTTGGACAGCTTGACGATGCCCACCTCATCCAGCGCATCGACGAAAACCCGGGAACTGCCGTCCATGATCGGCATTTCGGCGCCATCCACCGAGATGACGAGATTGTCGATGCCAAGCGCGTAGATCGCCGCCATCAGGTGTTCGATCGTGGCGATCCACTCGCCCGGATGCGTGCCGAGCACGGTGCAGAGCGCGGTCGGGCCGACATTGTCCGCCACGGCCTTGAAGCTACTGATGCGCTTGCCGTTTTCGTAGCGTTCGAACAGGATGCCCTGATCGGCCTCGCCCGGCTGCAGGACGATGGTTGCCGGCTTGCCCGAATGCACGCCAATCCCCGAAATCCTGACGGAGTTCGAGATGGTCGTCTGCAATCCGAAAATACCTGTCGACATGATCATGTCCCTACTCAACTGAATTCCGACCCTGCCTCATCAATGCCCGATAGTCCGTTCAGGATTGCGTTGCAGCCTGAATAGAACGGCACGCACGGGGCGTCTGGCGAGTCGATGCCTTTGCATGTAGTTACGCATACGTCCGCGCAATTCCAAATCACTGTTTCTTTCGTAATGTTACGAAACACGTAAAAACCCGGCCGCGCGGGCGACCGGGTTCGTTGTGCGAGAAGGTTTTCAAAAAGACGGTTACCGGTCCCCTAACGAATGGGGACCGATGGAGTTTCAGTTCGCCTGACGACGCAGGAAGGCGGGGATATCGAACTGATCGTCATCCTGGCGGGCCGGCTGTGCTTCGGCACGGCGCGGCGCGTAGGGGTTCTGCTGCGGCTGCTGCGTGGGTTCGCGACGAGCCACCGGCTCCTCGTGATGACCCTCGAAGCTTTCGTCGCCGCGGCCAAGCGTGTTGGAAAGGCGCTTGAACAGGCCCTTCGGTCCGCGCTCTTCATGCTCCTGGCGGCGGCTTGCGCTCATCTCGCCCTGAACCACCGGCGGAAAGTCGGAGACTTCCGGCATGCGGCGCGGCTCGGCCATCTGCGGGCGCGGCTGCTGGGGGGCGGCCTGCGGCGCGGGCTGACGCGGAGCCTGAGCGGAGAAGATCTGGCTCTTCGGCTGCATCTGCGGGGCTTCAGCGCGCGGCTGCGGCTTTGCCTGCTGCGGCTGATGGCTCATCGCCATCTGCAGTTCGCGTTCCATTTCAGCTTCGGCGGAACGGATCGTTTCGGCGATCGGGTCCTGGCGCGGCTGGGGGGCCGCGGGCTGGGCCGGCTGGCTCGGCTGCGCGTTGCTGGAGCGGATTTCCGGCGCGCGGGTTTCGCGGCGCGGTTCCGGAACGTCATCGTCGGCATGGTTGACCGAACGGTCGATGCCGGTGGCGACGACGGAGACGCGGATGATGCCTTCCAGTTCCTCGTCGAAGGTGGCGCCGAGGATGATGTTGGCGTCCGGATCGACTTCTTCACGAATACGCGTTGCGGCTTCGTCAACTTCGAACAGCGTCAGGTCGCGACCGCCGGTGATCGAGATGAGTAAGCCCTGCGCGCCGCGCATCGAGGTTTCGTCGAGCAGCGGGTTGGCGATCGCGGCTTCGGCGGCCTGCATGGCGCGGCCTTCGCCGGATGCCTCGCCCGTGCCCATCATGGCGCGGCCCATCTCGCGCATCACCGAGCGGACGTCGGCGAAGTCGAGGTTGATCAGGCCTTCCTTGACCATCAGGTCGGTGATGCAGGCAACACCGGAATAGAGCACCTGGTCGGCCATCGCGAAGGCGTCGGCGAAGGTGGTCTTGTCATTGGCGATCCGGAACAGGTTCTGGTTCGGAATGACGATCAGCGTGTCGACCGACTTCTGCAGTTCCTCGATGCCCGCATCGGCAAGACGCATGCGGCGCTGGCCTTCGAACTGGAACGGCTTGGTGACGACGCCGACGGTCAGGATGCCCTTGTTGCGGGCGGCCTGGGCCACGATCGGAGCAGCGCCCGTGCCGGTTCCGCCGCCCATGCCGGCGGTGACGAAGCACATATGGGTATTGTTGAGGTGATCGATGATCTCATCGATGCACTCCTCGGCGGCCGCGCGGCCGACTTCCGGCTGCGAGCCGGCGCCGAGACCTTCGGTCACGCCGACGCCGAGCTGGATGACGCGTTCGGCCTTGGTCATGGTCAGCGCCTGGGCGTCGGTATTGGCGACGACGAAGTCGACGCCCTGGAGGCCCGCGGTGATCATGTTGTTGACGGCGTTGCCGCCGCCGCCGCCGACACCGAAAACGGTGATGCGCGGCTTCAGTTCAGTAATATCTGGCTTCTGCAGCGTGATAGTCATGAGTTTCGTTCCTTCTCGCTATGGCCGTACCGCCTAGCCGGCCAATCTCTTGTGTTCGTTAAAAACTTTCCCTGAACCACTGGCCGACGCGTGCTAGGCGTCCGCCGCCCGACGACAGAAAGCCCCGCTGCTCGCTGCCATAGGTTTCGCTTTCCGCAAGCTGCGGATAGATCAGAAGGCCCGCGGCCGTCGAAAACGACGGCCCCTTGGCCGGAAGCGGCAGACCGGAAACGCCCATCGGACGACCGATGCGGACATTCCTGCTCAGGATCCGCCGCGACAATTCGCTAAGCCCGATCAGCTGGCTTGCGCCGCCGGTCAGCACCACCCGCTTTCCGACAACCGCCGAAAAGCCCGAAAGCTGGATCCGGTCGCGGATCAGTTCCAGCGTTTCCTCGATCCGCGCCCTGACGATCTTCGAAAGCAGCGCCTTGGAGACCTGGCGGGGCTGATCGTGATCGTCCTCGCTGATGGAGGGGATCGCGATCATCTCGCGCTCGTCGGCAGTTGAGGCAATGGTCGAGCCGTGCACGCATTTCAGCCGCTCGGCGTCTTCCATCCGGGTCGAAAGACCGCGGGCGAGATCGGTCGTCACGTGATGGCCGCCGAGGCTGATCGCATCGGTATGCACCAACCGGCCTTCGGAGAAGACCGAGATCGTGGTGGTGCCGGCGCCCATGTCGATCGCCGCGCAGCCAAGCTCGACTTCGTCATCGACCAGGGCGGCAAGGCCACTCGCATAAGGTGTCGCGACCATGCGCTCGACCGAAAGGTGGGCGCGGTTGACGCAGAGTTCGAGATTGCGCAGCGCCAGCCGTTCCGCCGTCACCACATGCAGGTCGACGCCGAGCGTCTCGCCATACATGCCGAGCGGATCGCGGATGCCGCGCTCGCCGTCGAGCGTGAAGCCGGCGGGCAGCGAATGCAGCACCTGCCGTTCCTCGTTGATCGAGCGGCGGGAGACGGCGGACAGGACGCGTCGGAGATCGGAGGAGTCCACGTCCTGCCCGCCAAGGTCGATCGCCGCCGTATAGGTATCGCTCTTCAGGCGACCGGCCGAAACATTGACAATCAGGCTGTCGATGGTGATGCCGGCCATGCTTTCGGCCGCGTCCACCGCCAGCCGGACCACATGTTCCGCCGCATCCAGATTGACGATCACACCGCTCTTGATGCCCTGCGAACGCTGATGGCCGATGCCGATGATCTCGATATTGTGGGTGCGGCCCGGCAGAATCTGGCTTTCCTCACGCGGGGTGAGGCGCGCGATCATGCACACAACCTTCGACGAGCCGACGTCGAGCACGCTGACAATATGCGTCTTCTTGGCCGAAAGAGGCTTGGCGCGACTGAAGCCGGACGAGCGGAACAGGGTCAAAGACGCCTCCCCTTGTTCTTGAATGTCTTGTGCAGCGCTTCCGTGGCTTCCGCGCGGCGCTCCATGGCGGCGGGCGTGAGCTGGATCGCGACCCGATCGTCGAGACGAAGGTCGACGGCGGCGATTTCGCGCTCGAGGATGGAACGTTCATCTTCCAGCTTGCGCAGGCGAACAAGCGCCGCATCGCTGTCTTTTTCCGGCAGCTTCACGATCATGCCATTGTCGAGATAGAGGTCCCAGCGGCGCTCGTCGACGCGCTTGAAGGCGCGGACGCGTTCGGAAAGCTCCGGCCATTCCTGCATCAGTTCCTCGACATCCTTCGCCGCGACATTGCCGCCCTGGCCAAGCACCAGCGGCAGGCGGCGGAATTTCGGCGCGCTCAGCGGACCGATGATATTGCCGTCACGCTCAACCATCAGCAGACGGCCGTCTTCCTGCTGCCACAGCGCATAGGGCACACGCTCCTTCAGCGAGATTTTCAGGGTCGAAGGATAGACCTTGCGGATATCGGCATCGGCGACCCAGGGAAGGTTCAGAAGCTGGCCGCGCGCCATCTGGATATCGACGCCCTGCAGCGAATAGGCGCCCTCGAGGCCGAGGCTCTGCAGGACTACGATTTCCGAGGTCTCGCTATTGCCCGAAATCTGGATATCCTCGACCGCGAAGCCGGAAAGCTGGAAGGCCGCGCGGCGCACGAGGTCGCCCTTGCCGGCAACGACGACGGCATTGGCGCCGACAGCGGCGAAAAACACAAGCGCGGCGGCGCTGCCGATATGTTTAGGCGCGGTGGTGCGACCGGTGAAGATACCCGTCGTGGCGCGCACCAGACGGCGGAAAGGGCGCGGCAATACGCCCGCGCGGCTGCCCTGAGCCATGCGGTCGCCTCTGTCGACATCATCCCTTCCAGTCTTCAACGCAAACACGAAGCGTCCTCCACCATCCAACGGAGAAAAGCACCAAAACTCATACCGGCTTCCGCCGCCATTTCAGGAACCAGGGAGGTGGGGGTCATGCCGGGCTGGGTATTGATTTCCAGCCAGATCAGCCCTTCCTCGCCCCTCTCCTCATCGAACCGGAAATCCGAACGGCTGACGCCGCGGCATCCCATGATCTGATGCGCCTGAACGGCCAATGATTGAATCTTTTGGTAAATATTCGGTTTAACTTCCGCCGGCAGAATGTGTTTTGAGCCGCCAGGTTTGTATTTTGCGTCGAAATCGTAGAATTTCTGCCCCACGGGGACGATTTCGGTCACGCAAAGCGGCTTGCCGTCGACCACGCCGCAGGTGAATTCGCGGCCGCGCACGAAGCGCTCGACCATAACCGTCTCGCCATAGGGCCATTCGGATGATGTGATCGATTGCGGCGGCGCGCTCTGACCTTCATCGACGATGACCACGCCGAACGACGATCCTTCATTGACGGGCTTGACCACATAGGGCGGTGCCATCGGATGGGTCTGGCCGATTTCGGAGCGCTGCATCAGCCGGTCCTCGGCGATCGGAATGCCGCAGGCACCCGCCACGCGCTTGGCCTGCACCTTGTTCATGGCAAGCGCCGAGGCCAGCACGCCGGAATGGGTATAGGGGATCTGCAGATATTCGAGAATGCCCTGAATGGTGCCGTCCTCGCCGAACGGCCCGTGCAGCGCGTTAAAGGCGACATCGGGCTTCAGCTCGGCAAGCACGCTTGCCACATTGCGGGTGACATCGATGCGGGTGACCCTGAAGCCTTCCGCCTCGAGCGCATCGGCGCAGGGGTTCCCCGAGGCAAGGCTCACCGGCCGCTCGGAGGAAAACCCGCCCATCAATACCGCTACATGCAAGGCAGTCATGCCCATCCCCATCTTTTCCGACCAAAGCCGGAAAGCACACTCACAATGCCGCTTTTTTAAGGAAAGCGTGATGAAGCCATTAGTGACCGAGGATGGTTAATGAACCGTTTACTTTGGTTAACCGGGGCAAAAAAATCGATGCGGTGAAACGGGTTAAGGGGCGATGACAGCGCAGGTCATCCGAGCTGGAAAGAGCGGTTTCGTCCCTGCATCCAAGGCTTTTTGCTGCCTTGGACGAACTGAAACACGGTTCGGAAAATACGTTTGGTCAAGCCTACCAAGTCCCTGATGCTCGAACCGGACAGCGCCACCCAACTGCGACTATCGGCATCACCCGCCCCTCTCAACCCCCAATCTCCCCCCTTGAGGGGGAG
>NZ_DEPM01000077.1:0-10512 GCF_002358775.1 Martelella sp. UBA3392 | reverse complement strand
TTTTGAAAGCCCGCGTCGTTGAAAATCCTCGCCGTAGCTATGGCTACGACTGCGGCTTTCGCCTAGCCGGCTTTCAAAATCGCTCCGGTCATATGGGTCCTAATCATTGACTCTTGGTATTAGTCGCGCCGGCGACGGCCTCAAGATAGGCGCGGCACATCACGATAATCTGCCGCTTCAGGGCGGCGATCTCGCCGGCATCGAGGTTTCGCTCGAAAGCATTGCGGACCGCGCCGAAGATGGTCGTGAGAAGGGCTAGGCTGACGGTTTCCAGATCGGGGATCGTGGCGTCTGACGCACTTGCTAGCATGGCCTTGGTACAAGCATCGGCACGGTCGGCGAAATTGGCGACCAGAGCCCCGTTGTCGAGCTCCACGACCGAGGCATAGAGCGCGCGGGTCACGTCGGCGCGCTCCGTCTTTGCCTGGAAATAGGTCTCGATCAGCGCTTCGCACATATCCCCGAGGCTGCTGCCATGGTGGCTTTCGCAAACAGCTTCGAGACGTATCGCCAGGGCTTCCAGATAGCGTTCATTGAGCGCATAGATCAGCGCCTGCTTGTGCGGAAAATACTGATACATCGTGCCGACCGAAACGCCGGCGCGCTCTGCGACGCGGGTGGTGGTCAGCCGCGCTACGCCGCCACCCACCAAAAGCTGAATGCTTGCCTCGTATACGGCATCGAGCGTGACTGCGGCGCGCGCCTGACGCGGCTTTTTCCGGGGGCTAAGCGATGGCGGAGTGGCTGCGGGCAAATGCGAATCCTCAAACTGAATGATCCTTCATATATTTGCCTCGACCAGACCAGGCAAGAAAGGATTTGCATATGGACACTCAACGGATCGCGCTTGTCACAGGCGCCAATAAGGGGATCGGGTTCGAGATCGCCCGCCAGCTCGCCAGCGCCGGCGTTCGGGTCGTTCTCGGGGCCCGGAACCTCGGGTTCGGCGAGGCCGCCGCGCAGAAGATCTTGGAAGGAACGGCCACCGCCACTCATCTCGATCTCGACGATCACGCCAGCATCGCGCGCACCGCTGCCGAGATCGAAGCTGGATACGGACGCCTCGACATTCTCGTCAACAATGCCGGCATCTTCGATTTCGCAGACGCTCCGCCCTCATCCGCCTCGCTTGAGGCTGTGCGGCGGACAATGGAGGTCAACTTCTTCGGCACGCTGGCGGTCACGCAGGCGATGCTGCCCTTGTTAAGGAAGGCGCCCGCCGGGCGGATCGTCAACCTCTCGAGTTCGCTCGGCTCGCTCACGCTGAACGGCAGTCCCGACTCGACCTATTACGGCGCGCAGTTCATCGGCTACAACGCCTCGAAGGCGGCCCTGAACATGATGACCGTGCAGCTTCGCGAGGAATTGCGCGATACGAATATCGTCGTGAATTCGATCAGTCCCGGATTCGTGGGCACGGATCTCAACGGCGGTACGGGGCCTCTCACACCGGAGGAAGGGGCGCGGTTGCCCGTCCGGTTTGCGCTCGAGGGCGAGGAGAATGGCGGTTTCTTCGAAGCAGAGGGCCGCACGCCCTGGTAGGAGGATTTCGCGGGAAAAGCAGCCACGAAAAAGGGCGCCGCGAGGGCGCCCTTTTTCCGTGTGTTATCGTCTGCGTCAGATTTCCGGGTTGTGGGGCTGGAACAGCTTGCCCTTTTCGGCGATCAGCGTGAAACAGAGAGCGACTGCCGCGAAGACGAAGAAGCCGGCGATCATCGGCGTGGTCGTGCCGTTATAGGCATAGCCTATCGCCGCGCCGAGCAGCGCGGAAAACGCGGTGCTGGCGAAGCCGAGGATCGATGAGGCGGCGCCGGCCACATGGCCGAGCGGCTCCATGGCCAGCGCGTTGAAGTTGGGGCCGATCCAGCCGAACTGGAACCAGGCCAGCATGAACAGGCCATAGAACAGCCAGAACGGCATCGCACCGGCATATATCAGGTCGATCACAAGCCAGAGGCCGTTGGTCACCGTGAAGCCGATCATCGCGCCATGCGACAGCCTGCGCATGCCGATCTTGCCCACGATGCGGGAGTTGATCAGCGACGAGGCCGCCATCACGATGCCGATGCCGGCGAAGGCAACAGGAAACAGCGTGCCGAGACCGTAGATTTCGACATAGACCTGCTGCGCCGAATTCACGAAGCCGAAAATGCAGGCCATGATGAAGGTCGTGCCGAGCGTGTAGAACAGGGCGACGCGGTTGGTCAGCACGGTCTTGGCGCTGTGGATGACCGCCTTGGGCGTCAGCTCGACGACGTCTTCGGGGTGCTGGGTTTCCGGCAGGCGGAAGGTGATCCACATAAAATTGCCGAACGCGGCCAGCGCCAGGAACACGAACACCAGATGCCAGTCGCCGAACAGCATGATCGTCTGGCCGATCGAGGGCGCGAGGATCGGGATGAGCATGAACACCATCATGATCAGCGACATGATCTCGGCCATGGCCCGCCCGCCATGAAGGTCGCGCACCACCGCCACGGAAATGACGCGGGTGGCAGCTGCCCCAAGGCCCTGACAGAACCGGACCAGCAGCATCAGTGTAAAGCTCGGCACGAAGGCGCAGAGCACCGCGCCGATGAAATAGATCACCAGGCCGACGAGCAGCGGCTTCTTGCGGCCGAAGCGGTCGGCGATCGGCCCATAGGCAAGCTGGGCAATGCCGAAACCGAGCACATAGGAGGTGATGATGAACTGATGCTCATTGTCGGAGGTGACACCCAGGCTGGCGCCGATCTCTTTCAATCCGGGGAGCATGATGTCGATGGCGAGCGCGTTGAGCGCCATCAGTCCCGCCATCATGGCGACGAGTTCCCACTTGCCGGGCGCCTTGCGGGCGATCGCCGTCGATGTCTGTAATGTTTCTGTCACAACAACTAATCCTGAAAGCAAAAGAAGGCGCCGCTGTCGCGGCGCCCGGTCAATTCCGTGAGCTCATACAAGGGCGGGCGCGGCAAAAAAACGCGCCCGAAAACCGCACCAAAAACCGCTATGTGTGCCGGGATCGCCTCAGGCGGCGCCGCGAACGGCCACGCCCTTGGAGGAAAGATGTTCCTGCAGCTCTCCGGCCTGGAACATTTCCCTGACGATGTCGCAGCCGCCGAGGAACTCGCCCTTGACGTAAAGCTGCGGGATGGTCGGCCAGTTGGAAAAATCCTTGATACCCTGGCGCAGGTCGCCGTCAGCCAGCACGTTGACGCCCTTGTAATCGACGCCGAGATAATCGAGAATCTGGACGACCTGTCCGGAGAAGCCACACTGCGGAAACTGCGGCGTTCCCTTCATGAACAGCACCACATCATTGCTGTCGACTTCACTTTTGATGGCAGTCTGAATGTCACTCATGTGCAATCCTTTCACATACGGGTTCAAGGTCCGTAGCGTTTATTTGCTTTCAGCATATAATCGATCGATTGACTTTCGCCAACCCCGCCACGGGCGGAATTGAGCGAAAGCCGAATGGTTGACTCGCTCCTATTGCGGCGCGGAGGTTTGCAGCGCCAGCGCGTGCAGCACGCCGCCCATATTGCCCTTCAGGGCGTCATAGACCATCTGGTGCTGCTGCACCCTTGTCTTGCCCCGAAAGCTCTCCGATACGACTTCGGCCGCGAAATGGTCGCCGTCTCCGGCCAGGTCCCTGATCGTGACGCTGGCGTCGGGAAGGGCGGCCTTGATCATGTCTTCGATTTCGCCCGCGCTCATCGCCATGTTGAATGCTCCTCGATGGATGTCGTTCTCATGCCGGCTGCCGATCTTGTGCTGGCTGCCGATCTCATGCCGACTGGTTGTCGCCGCCCGCGGCGGCCATGAAGCGAGGGAACCACATTTCGTGGGCGGTGCGCAACTCCTCGACGGGCAGTGAAACAAGTTCGTCGATCACGAGCGCGTCGCCCTTGACGGTTCCCAGCCTGCGGAAGGCGATGGCGCTGCCTTCCGCCGAGGCGCAGACGAAATTGCCGTATTCCGCCGGCACGGTGATGACATAGCGGGCCTGATCCTCGCCGAAGAGCAGGGCATGCGCGGAACCGCGCGCCTGGGCGATGCTGATCTCCATGCCCTTGCCGGCGGCCATGCACATTTCCGCAAGCGCCACCGCGAGGCCGCCCGCCGAAATATCGTGGCAGGCGGTGACCTGACCGTTATTGATCGCCGAGCGCACGAAATCGCCGGTGCGGCGCTCGAGATGGAGGTCGACCGCCGGAGCGGGGCCGTCCACGAGGCCGAGCACGTCGCGCATATAGGCCGACGCGCCGAGATGCTCGCCGTCATTGCCGATGAGAATCACGTGGTCGCCCTCGGAAAACGAGCCGATCCGCGCCATCTTGCGCCAGTCGGCAAGGAGGCCCACGCCGCCGATGGTCGGCGTCGGCAGGATCGCCTCGCCATTGGTCTCGTTGTAGAGCGAGACATTGCCGGAAACGATCGGGAAGTCGAGCGCGCGGCAGGCCTCGCCGATGCCCTCGATCGCCTTGACGAGCTGTCCCATGATCTCCGGCTTCTCGGGATTGCCGAAATTGAGGTTGTCGGTCGCCGCCAGCGGCTCCGCGCCGGTCGCGGTAATGTTGCGCCAGCACTCGGCAACCGCCTGCTTGCCGCCCTCGAACGGGTTGGCCTCGACATAATGCGGGGTCACATCGCAGGAAAAGGCCAGCGCCTTGGTCGGGTGGCCGTCGACGCGGATGACGCCGGCATCGCCGCCGGGAAGCTGCAGCGAATTGCCCTGGATCAGCGTGTCATACTGCTCGTAGACCCAGCGCCGGCTCGACTGGTTCGGGCCGCCGACGATCTTCAGGAGCGCCGCGTTGTAATCTGCGGGCGCCTCGACCAGATGGGCGGGCAGGGTGCCGCGGGTATCGGGCTCGCGCCAGGGGCGGTCATATTCCGGCGCCTGGTCGCCGAGGTCCTTGATCGGCAGGTCGGCGACTTCCTCATTGTTGTGGAACACGCGGAAGCGCAGGTCGTCCGTGGTCTTGCCGACGATCGCGAAATCGAGGCCCCATTTGCGGAAGATCGCCTCGGCGACCTCCTCCTTTTCGGGGTCGAGCACCATCAGCATGCGCTCCTGGCTTTCCGAGAGCATCATCTCGTAGGCCGTCATGTTTTCCTCGCGCACCGGAACGCGGTTGAGATCGAGCTCGATGCCGAGATTGCCCTTGGCGCCCATTTCCACGGCCGAGCAGGTGAGGCCGGCAGCGCCCATGTCCTGGATCGCGATCACCGCGCCGGTCTGCATCAGTTCCATGCAGGCCTCGAGCAGGCATTTCTCCGTGAAGGGGTCGCCGACCTGGACGGTCGGGCGCTTCTCCTCGATATCCTCGTCGAATTCGGCCGATGCCATGGTCGCGCCGCCGACGCCGTCGCGACCGGTCTTGGCGCCGAGATAGACGACCGGCAGGCCGACGCCCTTGGCCTCGGAATAGAAGATCGAATCGGATTTGGCGATCCCGGCCGCGAACGCGTTGACGAGGTTGTTGCCGTTGTAGCGAGCATCGAACTCGACCTCGCCGCCGACGGTCGGAACGCCGAAGGAATTGCCATAGCCGCCGACCCCGGCGACGACGCCGGAGACGAGGTGGCGGGTCTTGGGGTGATCAGGTTCGCCGAAGCGCAGCGCGTTCATGGCGGCAACGGGGCGCGCGCCCATGGTGAAGATGTCGCGCAGGATGCCGCCGACGCCGGTCGCGGCCCCCTGATAGGGCTCGATATAGGAGGGGTGGTTGTGGCTCTCCATCTTGAATACGACGCAATCGCCGTCATCGATATCGACGACGCCGGCATTCTCGCCCGGCCCCTGGATGACGCGGCGGCCGGTGGTCGGCAGCGTGCGCAGCCAGCGCTTGGAGGATTTGTAGGAGCAGTGCTCGTTCCACATCGCCGAGAAGATGCCGAGTTCGGTGTAGCTCGGCTCGCGGCCGATCAGCGACAATATCCGCTCGTATTCATCAGGCTTCAGCCCGTGGGCCGCGATCAGTTCCGGGGTGATGACCTGGCTGTTCGAAAGGGTCATGAGACGTGAGCATCCCGCTTTGGTTTTTCAGACGTTGTTCGGTTCCATAAACGATGTTGCAACGCGAGGCGACATGGTTTTTCGATTTTCCCGGTCCGGCGGCAGGCCTCAGCCGCGCCAGTACATCGGCATCAGCACCACGACCACCGTCAGGATTTCCAGACGGCCGAGCAGCATCATGATTGCCAGAAGGCAGAGCTCGGGATCGGCGAAGGTCGAGAAATTGCCTGCCGGCCCGATGATATCGCCAAGGCCGGGGCCGACATTGGAAAGCGCGGTGAGCACGGCGGTAGTCGACGTTATAAGGTCGTAGCCGAGCAGCGACATGCCAAGGCTGCCGAAGGCCCAGAGCAGGATATAGGCGGTGAAGAACATCGAGACGGCGCGCTGGGTCTCCGAATCGACGCTGAGCCGGCCGTAGCGGATCGAATAGACCGCGTTCGGATAGATCAGTTTCTTCATGCCTGTCCTCAGCATGTTGAAAAGGATCAGGAACCGGTAGGATTTTATGCCGCCCGCCGTCGAGCCCGAGCAACCGCCCATGAAGGTAAGGAAGAACACCAGCACCACGGCGAAGGCGCCCCACTGCGAATAGTCGGTGCTGGCATAGCCCGTGGTCGACAGGATCGACGACACGTTGAACGCCGACTGCGTCAGCGCCGTGAGGAAGTCCATCTGGTCGTTGAGGCTGATATAGAGCGAGAGCAGGAACACCGCCACGAAAAGATAGGTCAGGAACAGCATGATCTGCGGATCGCGCAGCGAATCGAGCCGGCCGCGCACCACGAACAGGATCAGGATCGAGAACGGCAGGCTGCACAGCGTCATGAAGAAGGTCGAGATCCACAAGAGCGCCGGACTGTCGAAATAACCGAACGAAACGTCATGGGTGGAAAAGCCGCCGGTCGCCACCGTCGTCAGGGCGTGGTTGAAGGCATCGAACTGCGACATGCCGGCAAAGCCGTAGCAGATCGCGCATAACAGCGTGATGCCGAGATAGATCGCCAGAAACGCCCGGGTGAAGCTTGCCATGCGGGCGAACGGCTTGTCGCCGGTATCCGAGGATTCCATCTTGAAGAAGGCCATGCCGCCGATCCGCAGAAACGGCAGGATGAACAGGCCGAGCGCGACGATGCCGATGCCGCCCATCCACTGCAGCAGCGAGCGCCACAGAAGAAGGCCGGGCGCTGCGTGATCGAGGCCGGTCAGAACCGTGGAGCCGGTGGTGGTGATCGCCGAAACCGATTCGAACAGCGACTGGGCGAAGGTCAGTTCGCCGCTTGCGAGATAGATCGGGATCGCGCCGACAAGCGCGAAGGTCATCCACAAGAGGTTGACCAGGAAGAAGCCGAGACGCCGGCTGAAGGGCGGCGGATTGCCGCGCATGGCAACCGCGGTAACGGCGCTTGTCCCGCCAACCATGAAGCCGCAAAGGGCGAAGACCTGCCAATCGGCATTGCCGTAATAGAGGTCGACCATGGCCGGAACGAACATCGCGGCCGCGAGATAAATGCCGCAAATTGCCGCGATATAGAAGGCAGACCGCAGAAGCGTGGCGTTCAAGGGTCAGTTCCCTGTCATACTTTCTTGTCAGATACGGGCTTTTTCGTGACCCGGTTTGTATGCCATAGCGGTGTCACAGGACAAACTCAATGGGAAGCAGGAAATGCGCGACAACGTGATAGCGGCCAAAACCGCGCTGAGAGATCTCTTCGAAGCGACGCCGTTGCAGCGCAACGCCCATCTGAGCGCGAAGTTCGACGCGGACGTCTATCTCAAGCGCGAGGATCTGTCGCCAGTGCGCTCCTACAAGCTGCGCGGCGCCTTCAATTTCATGCGCAAGCGGATGGGCGGCGACGGGGCCTCGAAAGTGTTCGTCTGCGCCTCGGCCGGCAATCACGCCCAGGGCTTTGCCTTCTGCTGCCGGCATTTCGGCGTTCAGGGCGTGGTCTTCATGCCGGTCACGACGCCGCAGCAGAAGATCGACAAGACCCGCACCTTCGGCGAGGGTTTCATCCGCATCGAACTGGTCGGCGATATCTTCGATGTCTGCTATTCCGCCGCCCGCACGTTCGCCGCGGACCATGACGGCATCATGGTGCCGCCCTTCGATGATCCCGATATCATCGAGGGACAGGCGACGGTGGCAAGCGAGATCGAGGACGCCTGGCCGGAAGGCGAGGGGCTGCCCGATCTGATCGTGATGCCGGTCGGCGGCGGCGGGCTGTCGGCGGGGATAACAAGCTATTTTTCCGATCGCCTGCCGGATGAGGCGTTTCTGTTTACCGAGCCGGAGGGCGCG
The DNA here is from genome assembly GCF_002358775.1 of Martelella sp. UBA3392. Classification (NCBI taxonomy): domain Bacteria; kingdom Pseudomonadati; phylum Pseudomonadota; class Alphaproteobacteria; order Hyphomicrobiales; family Aurantimonadaceae; genus Martelella; species Martelella sp. UBA3392. Next base: position 2,206 of record NZ_DEPM01000077.1, on the reverse strand, counting down.
CCGAGCCTGAAACGCTCGCTTGCCGCCGGCGAGATCGTGACGCTCGAGGACGTCGATAATTTTGTGGACGGCGCGGCCGTCGCCCGGATCGGCGATGCCAATTTCGAGGCGCTCAGGCGGTTTTCGCCGGATCAGGTGATGGCGGTGCCGGAGAACGCGCTGTGCGTGACCATGACCGAGATGCTGAATGTCGAGGGCGTGGTGCTGGAGCCTGCGGGCGCGCTGGCGCTGACCGCGCTTTCCAGACTGCCGGCCGACAAGGTCCGCGGCCGCAAGATCGTGGTGCTCGTCTCCGGCGGCAATTTCGACTTCGACCGGCTGCCGGACGTCAAGGAACGGGCGATGCGCTATTCGGGGCTGAAGAAATACCTGGTGCTGCGCCTGCCGCAGCGCCCCGGCGCGCTCAAGGATTTCCTTGCCCTTCTCGGACCGGACGACGATATCGCGCGGTTCGAATACCTGAAGAAATCGGCGCGCAATTTCGGCTCGATCCTGATCGGCATCGAGACCTCGCGGCCGGAGAACTTTCATGTCCTGTTTGAGAACCTGGCAAGCAACGGCCTGAAATATCAGGATATCACTGAAAACGAAATTCTGGCGAACCTGATCATCTGACGCGCAGCGCTGGCGCGGCAAGCGCCGATCGGCTAGAAAGACAAAAAAGGGAGTTTTGAAGATGGCATCGTTTTTTTCTCGGATCGGCTCATTGTTTTCGGGCGGCGGCGCCGGCGAGGGGCGCGAGAACGAGCAGGCGGTGAAATCGATCGTCCATGAGGATTGCATCATCTTCGCCGAGCCGGCCAAGGAAGGGGCGCAGTATCGCCTTCAGGGCCGGATCGAGAAAGAGGTGAACGACGAGACGCTGACCCGGACCTTCATCCGCGCCGACCTGTTTTCCTCCCAGGATGAGGCGATCGAGTGGACCTTCCGCAAGGGCAAGCAGATCATCGACCAGAATGGCCGCTCGCTGTTTTCCGACGGCGCGAAGAGCCGCACGGCCTGAGGCTACCCCGACTCGCTGATGCCAGCGGGGCGCCTGAAGGCGCAACCCGGCTCCGTATCTCTGTTGACTGAGACGTTAGCCGTGGCGGCGTATGCGCAGCGGAAGCGCCGGTCGATCACGATTGCCTCAGACACGGCATCATCAGACGCAGCAGGCATCGCCCGCTGCCGCGCACCGTTTGTCCTGGCGGGTCGGGTCGCCGAATCCTGAAACGCGGCTTGACCGAAAACCCGGTCTCCACTCTCTCGCCGACACTCTGGCGCAGCCCCGTAACCAACCGAGCAGCAAACATAGCCCTGACGGTCCTCGACAGGTTTCCCTGCGGCGGATGTGGCATGCGCCGGGCGTCACACGTGGAAAAGCAGCAAATAGGACGTCAGAACCGCAATTCCGAAAAATGACAGCCATACCGGCATGTTGGACGATGTTGCAGCTGGCACCTGGGTGTTACGCTCCCGCTCCGTGACAGCGCCACCATGGGTCTCAAGCGCAGAAAGACTATAGCTCCCGCAACGCCGGCAAACGCGACCGGTGTTCTGCACCATCATGCAATCATTGCATTTATAGTGTGCCATAATAGTGATCCTCCGCAGCGGAGTTTATTATGGTTTTCTGTTACAGGCAATATAAAACGCGGCAGTATGATATGGTAAACGTAGGATTCTTCTGGATTTTTTGACCGGAAGGTCAAATATCGAAGCGGATTTTCTGTTTAAAACGTTTATAGTGCGCTTGGCTGGCCAAGCGAGGTCTGGATTTTTGCTTGCTGGACGCAATTCTCCGGCGGATCTGCGCAGCGCAGTTTTGCGGAACGTCAAAAACGCAAGGGAATCAGCAGCGTTACGCTGATTGAATCAATGCCGAAACGTTGTCCGGCACAAAGCCGGCTCAGCGTCACTGATACGAAAACTATGTCTGGAGGAAGAAGAATGGTGGGCGATGAGAGACTCGAACTCCCGACATCTTCGGTGTAAACGAAGCGCTCTACCAACTGAGCTAATCGCCCTTACTATATCTATTAAACTTCTTTTTAAAGTTGTTCAACAACTACTTTAATAATAAAAAAAGCTAATGGTCACATCTCCTGACACTTGTGAAGTAAGATCTTTTGGCTCCTTATTACTCACTTCAAGTTCCTCAGCGCTTAATGGCTTTAAATCACTTTCAAGAGCCACCTTGAGGACTTCATTAACATGCGATGCA
>NZ_DEPM01000076.1:14176-21772 GCF_002358775.1 Martelella sp. UBA3392 | reverse complement strand
CCGTAGCTATGGCTACGACTGCGGCTTTCGCCTAGCCGGCTTTCAAAATCGCTCCGGTCATATGGGTGATAATCGCTGATCCTTGGTATAAGAAGACTGCATGTACACAATCGCCCATATTTCCGACGTCCACCTCGGGCCGCTGCCGCGGCTGTCGCCGAAGGAGCTGTTTTCCAAACGGATCACCGGCTTCTTCAACTGGCATCGCAACCGCCGCAAGCATCTCGGCAAGGATACGCTGGAGAACCTGCTTCTGGCGATCGCGGACGAGAATCCGGACCACCTCGCGATCACCGGCGACCTGGTCAATCTCGCCACCACAAAGGAAATCGATATCGCCGCCGACTGGCTGAAAAGCGTCGGCCCGGCGCATGAAGTCTCGCTGGTGCCAGGTAATCACGATGCCTATGTCGGCGGCGCTTACGCCAAGATCGCCAGGGCCTGGGGCGACTACATGCAGGGCGATGATCACGAGGGGGCGCATCTGGGCAAGATGACCTTCCCCTATCTCCGCAGACGCGGTCCGATCGCCATCATCGGCTGCTCATCGGCCATTCCCTCGCCGCCATTTCTGGCGATCGGCTCGTTCGAGGCGAAACAGGCGCGCAAGACCGCCGAGCTTCTACGCCAGGCAGGCGAGGAAGGGCTGTTCCGGATATTGATGATCCATCATCCGCCTGTTCGCAACGCGGCCCCGCGCCACAAGCGGCTGCTTGGCATTCGCCGGTTCCGGGCAACGATCGCTACCGGCGGCTGCGAACTGGTGCTTCACGGCCATACCCATCTCAACACCGTGAATTTCATCGAGACACGACACGGCAAGACGCCGGTGATCGGCATCGCCGCCGCAGGCCAGGGCGCCAACGGCAAGAAGCCGCCGTCCGGCTTCAACCTTATCACCGTCAGCGGCAGGTCCGGCTCATATGAAATGCAATGCCGCCGCCACGCTTTGAGCGCGGCGAGCGGCCTCATAGAACCGGAAAGCGAATTCAGCTTCTCTTATACCGACGACCGTTGATTGGCCCTTCGCGTTACACCGCGTCCTCGTGCACGAGGGTCCGGCGCAAAGCCGGGGTAGCGCTGGCATCAACGATGGCGTTAACGTTGAACCGGACGGCATTGCGCAGTTTCAGGCATTCATTCTGGCCTATCCCGTCCCAATCAAGGCTGCGCTGCACGACGTGGCGACAAATCTTGAAATAATGTGCCTGGCCGAGAAGGGTAAAGGTCAGGATCGCCAGATCCTCGCCATTCTCGTCACGTCCGGTGGCCCGCGCCAGCAATTGCCGCAAGTGCTTGTTCAGCGGCTCGATAAACTCGTTGAACAGAAGGTCGAAAGCCTCGCTTGGAAGCGCGATATAGCGCATGATGAAGGCCGAGATCTCATCCTGGTCGTAATTGGGCGTCAGGGGCTGAACCAGACGCACCATCAATTCGACCAGTTCTTCCCGTGCCTCGGTCGGCGTCATCTTCGCCGATATCGGCTCCAGCATCGCACTGCCGATATTGTTCTTGGCAATATCGATCACGTAAAGTGCACAGGCGCGCATCAACCCGGGCTTGCCGCCGAAATGGTAGGCGATACTGCCAATATTCGCGCCTGAAAGTTCCGCGATTTTACGTGTGGAAACAGCGTTATAACCATATTCTCCAAAAAGCCGGAGGGCCGCGGCGATAATCGCCTGCCTCGTTGCTGCTGCACCGCTCTGATTTTCGATCATGGCTCTGTTTATTACTCTGTTTCTGGCCAAACGTTGATCATAGAATTAATTCTCCCCTTCATTCTATTTTCTGTTTGGCAGGCAAGATAAAGCAACGTGCCCGCAAGCGCCAGCCATATTTCAGCCATATTTCCCAAGCTGCATGGCTGGACCTGCTGCAACAGGCGGTTGCGATCCAAGTAAATTCGCTTTCCGACTGGGGAAACGCTGCAGGCCCCTTGTTTCCGCCATTTACACAAGGCAATATCGCGCCTGCATGCGGGCCGGCGAAGGGGTTGACCGGCCATTATTATATCGCGTATGCGATCGAGAGTTTCAAGGTCGTTATGGATTCCGCAGTCATCAAGAGCAGACCGAAAAGGGCAGCCGGCCGTCGCCGCTGGATGGCGGGCGCGGCCTGCGCGGTATTTCTCGGCATCGGTGTGGCCGTGGGCGCCAGCCTGTCGCGGGATTCCGGCGCCTCCCACGTTGTCGATCTTTCGCTCGACCAGTCGAACGACTGGATCGATGACGTCTGTGCGAGCTTCAGGGTCTTCGGCCGGAAATACCAGCCCCTGGTCGATGTCGGCCCTGATGATGACGCAGCCTTTGCGGAACTCGTCCAGCGCACCATCGGCATCGACATGACGGTCCCCACTTTCGAGGAAGGCGCTTCGATCTTCGAGGGTGCCAGGGTCGTGGCGATCGACCGCGCCCCGGGCATCGAGCTGTTCTACCGCAATGCGGCCGGCGACCTGCTGTCCGTGTTCGTGCTGGCCCGCCCCGCCTCGCCCGACAATCAGGTGACGGATGTGCAGGAAACCATCCGCGACGACCTCATCGTCTCGTGGTGGCAGGGCGAACGCACGCTGGTCGCCGTCGTCGGCCCGTCTTCCGATGCCAACATGCCGGAACTGGCCCAGGCCGCCTATCTCAAGCTTTGAGAAAACGAAAGCCGGCCGCGTTGAGCGCGACCGGCCTTCTTCAGAGTCGTAAGGCGGGCGTTAGCGCGCCGCCAGGATCTGGTTCGCCGCCGATACGATCGCTTCCAGCGACGCGGCGACGATATTGGTGTTGATGCCGACGCCATAGATCTTGCCGCCATCATAGGCGACCTCGACATAGGCGATCGCCTTGGCGTCGGACCCGTGGTTCAGCGAGTGCTCGGAATAGTCCTCGACCGACAGCGCAATGCCGAGATAGTCGGACAGCGCGTTGATGAACCCGTCGACGGGGCCGTTGCCCTTGGCCTCGATCCGTTTGGAAACGCCATTATCCTCGATCTCTGCTGTCACCACGCGCTGGCCCTTGGCCTGGCCCTGCGGGTAGGTCTGGTGATCGACGAACCTGATGCGGCCGTTCGGCTGCTCGACATATTTTTCCATGAACACGTCGTAGATCCGCTTCGAAGGAAGCTCGCGCCCCTCTTCATCGGTGATCTTCTGCACGTGTTCGCGGAACGCCACCTGCAGGCCGCGCGGCAGGTTGATGCCGTAATCGGATTGCAGGATGTAGGCGAGACCACCCTTGCCCGACTGCGAGTTGATGCGGATGATCGCTTCGTAGTTACGGCCGACATCCTGCGGATCGATTGGCAGATAGGGCACTTCCCACTGCGGCTTGTTGGCAACCTTGATCGCCTTCATGCCCTTGTTGATCGCATCCTGATGCGAGCCGGAAAAGGCGGTGTAGACCAGTTCGCCGACATAGGGGTGGCGCTCGGGGATGACCATCTGGTTGGAATATTCGTAGACTTCCTTGATCCGCTCGATATCCGAGCAGTCCAGTTCCGGATCGACGCCCTGCGTGAACATGTTCAGCGCCAGCGTGACGATATCGACATTGCCGGTGCGCTCGCCATTGCCGAACAGCGTGCCCTCGATCCGGTCCGCGCCGGCCAGAACGCCCATTTCGGCGGCGGCAATGCCCGTGCCGCGGTCATTGTGCGGATGCACCGAGACGATCAGGTTCTCGCGGTTGTCGAGATTGCGGCACATCCACTCGATCTGGTCGGCATAGATGTTGGGCGTCGACATTTCCACCGTCGAGGGCAGGTTGATGATCAGCCTGTTGTCGGCGGTGGGCTTCACCACCTCGATCACCGCGTTGCAGATCTCCAGCGCGACGTCCAGCTCCGTCCCGGTGAAGCTTTCCGGCGAGTACTCGAAACGGTAACCGCCGCCGGCCTTGGCCGCCATGTCGGTGATCATCTTGGCTGCATCGACCGCGATCTGGCGAATACCCGCCACGTCCTTGCCGAAAACCACTCGGCGCTGCAGCTCGCTGGTCGAATTGTAGAAATGCACGATCGGGCGGTGCGCACCCTCCAGCGCCTCGAATGTGCGGGTGATCAGTTCCGGCCGGCACTGGACCAGCACCTGCAGCGACACATCATCGCCGACATTGCCATTTTCGACGCACCAGCGGGCAAAGTCGAAATCCGTCTGCGATGCGGAGGGAAAGCCGATCTCGATTTCCTTGAAGCCCATGTCGAGTAACAGCTGGAACATGCGGGCCTTGCGGTCGTGGCCCATCGGATCGACCAGCGCCTGGTTGCCGTCGCGCAGATCGACCGAGCACCAGATCGGCGCCTTCTCGATGCGTTTCGACGGCCATTGCCGGTCTGTCAGATTGATCTGCTGATAGGGCTGGTATTTGTGAGCCGCGAACGGCATGCCCTTGGCGGTTGTGGTTTTCACGTCCATTTTTCCTCACTCCGGCGCTCATCCGTGCGTCCCGCGCAATGGCTGCCTTTATCTTCAATTCAGGGATTTTTCCAGGAGCGCTTGTGCCAGACGGCTTTCCGGCCGCCGGGCGCTCCTCAAAGGACCCGGCAACCGCCGTTAAGGCCGAGAAGAAGAAGCGAGTTTAGGTCGCGCAGGACGGACGCCGCGGCAGTGGTACCGCGCGTGGACTTCGCCTGAAAATTGTTCGCAAACCTGATCATGAGCGTTCCTTAGCGGCATCTGTGGCAAATTGCAATCGCAAACAGCGCCTCCTAGGCGGCCTTGCGCGAACGCCCCGCCGCCCATGACTTGATGCCATGCACCAGCAGACCCGCGAGAAGCCCCCAGAAGGCCCCCGAAATGCCGAGAAAGCCGACGCCGGAGGCTGCGACCAGAAATGTGATCGCCGCCGCCTCGCGCGCGTCCGGTTCCTTGAAGGCCCCAAGCACCGCGCCGCCGAAAGCGCCGATCAGCGCAAGGCCGGCCACCGCCTCGATCAGCACCGGCGGCGCCAGCGAAACGGTTGCCACCACAAGGCCGCTGAACAGGCCGAGCACAATATAGCCGATCCCAGCGATGATCGCCGACCAGTAGCGCCGTTTCGGATCGGGGTGGGCATCCGGGCCCGCGCACATCGCCGCCGTGATCGCCGCCAGGTTGACCCCGTGGCCGCCAAAGGGCGCGGTAAACAGCGTGGCGAGGCCGGTTGCAGAGAACATCCTTCCGGCGGATGGGCGGTAATTGTTGATGTTGAGAATCGCGACGCCCGGAATGTTCTGCGAGGCCATGGTGACGATGAACAGCGGCAGCGCCAGCGAGATCGCGCTCTGAGCCGAGAAATGCGGCGTCACCCAGACCGGCGCGGCAAACGCATTGCGAAATACGCCGGACCACGCACCCGCTTCGATATCGACGCCGAAGATCAGCACGGCCACGAAGGCGAGAAAGGCGGCAGGCACCGCCATCAGCCGGTTGAAGGCGCCAACCACAATCCAGGTCGCCACGATCGGCAGCGCCAGCAGCGGCGAGAACTTCACCGCCTCCACCGGCGCGAAACAGAGCGCCAGCAGCACGCCGGCGAGCATCGCATTGGCAAGCGGTGCGGGAATGGCGGAAATCGCCCGACCGACCGGCTTCACCATGCCGGCGAGGATGATCAGCACCGCCGAGATAATAAAAGCACCGACCGCCGCGTTGAAGCCGCCGGGCAAAGCCCCGCTGGTGGCCATCAGCGCCGCGCCCGGCGTCGACCAGGCCACGCTCACCGGCATCCGCGTGACCACCGAGATGACGATGCCGCACACGCCCATGCCGATCGACAGCGCCATCAGGCCCGATGCCGATTGCGCATGGCTGGCGCCCGCGCCTTCCAGCCCCTGAAGCACGACCGAAAACGAGCTCGCAAAGCCGACAAAGGCAACCAGAAGCCCCATGAACAGGCTCTGCAGTGAAAAATCCCGCAGCATTGCGCACCCCTTCAACAACACCGACCCGAGCCGGCGACATCAAGCGGTTGCAGCGTAAATGGGGGTTGCAGTCAAGCCCGACGCCGACATGGCCGGTACGCTGTGAAAAGCCTTGAACTTATCCTGCAGCCTGTCGGTCTCAATCTCCCCCCTTGAGGGAGATTGTAGGCTGCTCAGCTCTTCGCACGACCACCTCCCTCAAAGCGGCATACGCAAAATACCCCACAAACGACAAAGGGCCGGCATCGCTGCCGGCCCTTTCGATTTCTGTGTTGCTTCGAAAATCAGAGCGTGCGCGTGACGTGCTCGACGCGGAAGGCTTCGATGACGTCGCCGGCGCGGATGTCTTCGTAGTTCTCGAAGGCCATGCCGCATTCCTGACCGACCGGCACTTCGGAGACTTCGTCCTTGAAGCGCTTCAGCGTCTTCAGCTTGCCCTCGTGGATAACCACGTTGTCGCGGACGAGGCGAACACCGGCGCCGCGTTCCATGCGGCCTTCGGTGACGCGGCAACCCGCGACCTTGCCGACCTTGGAAATATTGAAGACCTCGAGGATCTCCGCATTGCCGAGGAAGGTCTCGCGCCGTTCCGGTGACAGAAGCCCCGACATCGCCGACTTCACGTCATCCACCAGATCGTAGATGATGTTGTAGTAGCGGATCTCGATGCCTTCCTGCTCGGAGAGCCGGCGGGCCTGCGCGTTGGCGCGGACATTGAAGCCGATGATCGCCGCATTGGAAGCTTCCGCAAGGGAGATATCCGACTCGGTGATGCCGCCTGCCGCCGCATGGACGATCCGGGCGCGCACTTCGTCGGTCCCGAGCTTTTCGAGCGCCGCAGCGATCGCCTCGACCGAGCCCTGAACGTCGCCCTTGATCAGCAGCGGAAACTCCTTCAGCCCAGTATCCTGCAACTGGCTCATCATCTGCTCGAGCGAACCGCGCGAACCAGACTGGCGGGCCGCCGCCTTGTCGCGGGCAAGCCGCTGGCGGTATTCGGACACTTCGCGGGCCTTGCCCTCGTTTTCAACGACGGCGAAGCGATCGCCGGCAGCGGGCGTGCCGCTGAGGCCGAGGATCTCGACCGGCATCGACGGGCCGGCTTCCTTCACATGTTCGCCGCGATCGTTGACGAGCGCGCGCACGCGTCCCCACTGATCGCCGGCAACGACGATCTGGCCGGGCTTCAGCGTACCCTTCTGAACCAGAACGGTCGCGACCGAACCACGGCCACGGTCGAGCTGGGCTTCGATCACGACGCCCTCGGCGGTGCGGTCGGCATTGGCCTTGAGGTCGAGGATTTCGGCCTGCAGCAGGATCGCCTCGAGCAGCTTGTCGAGGTTCTTGCCGGTCTTGGCCGAGACTTCGACTTCCAGCGTGTCGCCGCCCATGGTTTCCACGAACACTTCGTGCTGAAGCAGCGCCGTGCGCACCTTCTGCGGATCGGCGTCCGGCTTGTCGATCTTGTTGATGGCAACAATGATCGGCACGCCGGCGGCCTTGGCGTGATTGATGGACTCGATCGTCTGCGGCATGACGCTGTCGTCGGCGGCGACCACCAGAATGGCGATATCGGTCACCTCGGCGCCGCGGGCACGCATCGCGGTAAAGGCGGCGTGGCCGGGCGTGTCGATGAAGGTGATCTTCTGACCGTCCTGCTCGACCTGATAGGCACCGATATGCTGGGTGATGCCGCCGGCCTCG
>NZ_DEPM01000076.1:7323-13872 GCF_002358775.1 Martelella sp. UBA3392 | reverse complement strand
CTGGGTGATGCCGCCGGCCTCGCCGGAGACCACGTTGGCATGGCGGATCGCGTCCAGAAGCGAGGTTTTGCCGTGGTCGACATGGCCCATGATGGTAACGACCGGGGCGCGCGGCTCCAGATCGCCCTCGTCATCCTTGACGTCGAAAATGCCTTCTTCCACATCCGATTCGGCAACGCGCTTGACGGTGTGGCCGAATTCGGTGGCGATCAGCTCGGCGAGATCGGCATCGATCACATCGCCGGGCTTCATCATCTGCCCTTCCTTCATCAGGTACTTGATCACATCGACCGAGCGTTCGGACATGCGCTGCGACAGTTCCTGAATGGTGATGGTTTCCGGCAGCACAACCTCGCGCAGAACCTTTTCGCGCGGCTCCTGCGAATGGGCGCGACGCATCTTTTCCTGGCGCCGGCGCATGGCCGAAAGCGAGCGGCCGCGCTGGCTGCCGCCGTCCTCGTCGCCGGTAACCGCGGTTACCGTCAGCTTGCCGCGGCGACGCTCGCCGGTGCCCTTGGGGCGCGACGCGGGTTTCGGCGCGGTGTCGGGCCTCAGCGCCTTGCCGCGCGCCGGTCCGCCTTCGCTCTCACCTTCGCGCCGCGGCTTGCGGCCGCGCGCCGCTTCATCATCTTCTTCGGCCGTCGTGCGCGCGACAGGGCGCGGACGCTGTGCGGTCCGGCTCGGCTTGGCGTCTTCGCCCGGCGGCAGATCGGGAACGACCGGCGCTTCGGCCTCGGCCGGCGTTTCCTCGACGGCCGGCGCGGGCGCTGCGGCGCGGGCCTTGGCCTCTTCCGCTTCGCGCTTGGCCTTTTCCTCGGCTTCGAGCTTCGCCCTTTCCTCGGCAATGCGGGCCTCTTCGGCCTCGCGCTTGCGGCGTTCGGCGTCCTCGGCCTCGCGCTGCTGCGCCATTACCAGCGCGCGGCGGCGGGCGTCCATCTCACCCTGGGAGAGATCGTGCAGCACATTGCCGCGCTGGCGGTTCTGGCCGCCACGGTCGGCATTGCCCCGATCCTGGCCGCGATCCGGCTGGCCGCCGCGCTGGCGGTTCTGCGCGCCCGGCCGCGAAGGCTGGCCCTTGGGGTGGTGCGTCGGCCGGTCATCGTTGCGGCGGGTCTCGCCCTGGCGCGGCTGGGCGCTCTGAGAAGCCGGCGCGCGCGATGCTGATGCTGCTGCTGAAGTGTCTTCGCCGGGCTTGTGGATCCGGCGTTTGCGTGTTTCCACCACGACCGCCTTGCTGCGACCGCGGCCCATATCCTGGCGCACGGTGCCCTGGCTCACACCCGACGGCTTCAGCTTGAGCGTCTTCTTGCCTTCATTGTCGAGTGTCTTGTCGTCTTTACTGTCCGTCATTCGGTTCCCGTTCCTTGGCGCGGGAACCATCTCCGATCGGAGACAGTATGCCCGCCCTAAAAATTCATATTATGGCGTCCGGCCAACTTCCGTGACGTCGTCATGTGTTCGTCATCGCGGCTTTTCCTTCGGTTCGGGCATCTGCCCGGTACCTTTGAAGTATCATTGCGCGCTTCACTACACCCTCACCGGCCTTTCCCGCAAGCACTGCGGCGTGTTTAAACGCATTCTCATGCAAAAGAGTGCCGATTTCGTCCGCATTGAAAGGCCTGAGCGCCGGCACCGGCGCACCGGCCTCGCTTTGATACATGAAGGCGGTGCGGGCCTGATCCAGCTTGCGGACGCCATCCGGCGCGGCATCGGCGGAATGAAAAACGGCAATCGCCGCGCCGCTTCTGATCGCAAGGTCGACCTTCGCGGAGCCCGTCACGAATTCCCCCGCCTTGATCGCCATGTTGATCATACCCGCCAACTGGCGCGCCATCAACATGTCAACCATCGCGCCGAGATCGTCGGCGGCCTGAACCTTCTGCTTCAGCGCCCGGGAGAACAGGCCCTTTGCGACAGCCTTGTCGACGGCCCGACGTTCCGCGACGACCCAGCAGCCGCGGCCGGGGAGCTCGCGCTTCAGGTCCGGCACGACCTGCCCGTCGGGGCCGGCGACAAACCGGATGAGTTCATCCGAATCGCCGGCCTTGCGGGTTACGATGCAGGTGCGCTCGCTCATCGCCTCAGCCTCGACCGCTTTGCGGGGCGAGGTCACGACTTCGAGAATACGCCGCTCAGATCGTCAGCTGCCGGCTCCTCGTCGCCGCCCTCGACCTCGTCCTCTACTTCCTCTTCCTCGGGAAGGTCGGCGGCGAGGTCTTCCTCGGTGATCCAGCCTGCAGCGAGACGCGCCTGCATGATCATGTTTTCCGCTTCGACGCGCGACAACGCAAAGGACGACAGCGTGCCGTCGAAACGCTTTGTCTGGCCATTCTGGCGCTCGGTCCAGCCGATCAGATCGTCGGCGGCGCAACCGGCGAAATCTTCCATCGTCTTGATGCCTTCCTCGCCGAGCGCGACCATCATCGCCAGCGTCATGCCGTCGATCTGGCGCAGGTCGTCGGAAACGCCGAGTTCCCGGCGCTTCTCGTCCAGTTCGGCATCGAGACGCTCCAGATGCTCGCGGGCGCGCATCTGGATTTCCTGCGCGGTTTCCTCGTCGAAGCCCTCGATCGAGGAAATTTCGTCAAGGTCGACATAGGCCAGTTCCTCGATGGCCGCGAAGCCTTCCGAGGCCAGCACCTGACCAACCATCTCGTCGACGTCCAGCGCATCCATGAACAGCTGCGAACGCTCGTTGAATTCCTTCTGGCGGCGCTCCGATTCCTCGTTCTCCGTCATGATGTCGATATCCCAGCCGGTGAGCTGCGAGGCGAGACGGACATTCTGGCCGCGACGGCCGATCGCCAGCGAAAGCTGGTCGTCCGGCACCACAACGTCGATGCGCTCGGCATCCTCGTCCAGCACCACCTTGGCGACTTCGGCCGGCTGCAGCGCGTTGACGATGAAGGAGGCCGGGTCTTCCGACCACGGAATGATGTCGATCTTCTCGCCCTGAAGCTCGCCGACAACGGCCTGGACGCGGCTGCCGCGCATGCCGACGCAGGCGCCGACCGGATCGATCGATGAATCAGAGGAGATCACGGCGATCTTGGCGCGCGAACCGGGGTCGCGGGCAACCGACTTGATGGTGATGATGCCGTCGTAGATTTCCGGCACTTCCATGGCGAAAAGCTTGACCATGAACTGCGGATGGGTGCGCGACAGGAAGATCTGCGGACCGCGCTGTTCGCGGCGCACGTCATAGACATAGGCGCGGATGCGGTCGCCGTAGCGCGGCACTTCGCGCGGGATCATCTCGTCGCGGCGGATGATCGCTTCGCCACGGCCGAGATCGACGATGACATTGCCGTATTCGACGCGCTTGACCGTGCCGTTGACGATCTCGCCGATGCGATCCTTGTATTCATCGAACTGGCGATCGCGCTCGGCCTCGCGCACTTTCTGGACGATGACCTGCTTGGCCGACTGGGCGGCGATGCGGCCGAAATCCATCGGCGGCAGCGGATCGGCGATGAAATCGCCGAGCTTGGCTTCCGGGTTGCGGTCAAGCGCCAACGCCAGCGGGATCTGGGTGCTGTAATCCTCGGCTTCCTCGACCACTTCGAGCAGGCGCTGCAGGTGGATTTCGCCGGTCTTCGGATTGATGTCGGCGCGGATATTGGTTTCCGATCCGTAGCGCGACTTGGCCGCCTTCTGGATGGCGTCGGCCATGGCGGTCAGGACGATCTCACGATCGATCGATTTTTCCCGCGCCACCGCATCGGCGATCTGCAACAGTTCCAGCCGGTTCGCACTTACTGCCATGTTCCTGTCTCCATTCTTGTCTGCGAGCCTCGAGGCTTCGCGAAATTGCTGTCACGCCTGCGCGATAAAAGCTGCGGTCGGGCGGTGTTCAATTCTCTTCGGTGTCTTCGACGCCGCCGTCTTCGACACCATTATCTTCGTCGTTTTCGTTGGCGGCCTTTTCCTTGGCCAGCTTGTCGGCGCGCAACGCCTCGCGGATCAACTCGTCCGTCAGGATCAGCTTGGCATCGGAAAGCGCCGAAAACGGGATTGTGACCTCGCTTGGCTCGCCATAGGCGACACCGTCGCGCAGAAGCGTGAAGCCGTCATTGTCGGCCTCGATGATGCGGCCGCGGAACCGCTTGCGCTCGCCGATGAGCACCGAGGTCTCGCATTTCAGCAGATGCCCCTTCCAGCGGTAGAAATCGGACTTGCGCACCATCGGCCGGTCGATGCCGGGCGATGAGATTTCCAGATGATAGGCGCGATCGATCGGGTCCTCGACATCAAGCACCGGCGAGACCGCCTTGGACACTTCCTCGCAGTCCTCGACCGTCATCGTGCCGTCGAAACGCTCGGCCATGATCTGCAGCGTCAGCCCGTTCTGGCCGGAAAGATTGACCCGCACCAGCTTGAAACCGATATCCTCCAGAACAGGCTCGATCATGTCGGCAATCCGCTTCTCGACGCCGGTTTCCACGATAAGCCGTTCTTCTCTTGCCCTATCATCCATGTTTGTCAGCCATGTTCCTCAAATCTGTCCCATCAGGCTCCCGGCGCCTGGCGGCCGCGCCAAACAAAAAAGAGCGGGTCCGTGCGGCCCCACTCTTCATCTGACGATCAAGAATTTGAGCCCTAGATAACCCCACGAAGGGAAAATTGCAAGTTTTATCGCGGCCCAGGCATGGAACCGGCCTCGGGGGATATAGGCAACCGCCTGATTTCGGTCCTATACTTGTGGTTCGGGAGAAGCCGAAGCGAACGCAGCATCGCATCCGCCGATCGCGCTGCGCGCAAACAACAAAATGCCCGGAGGAACGACGATCCATGAATAAGGCGACACCCTCGCTTTTTGCCCCGTTTGCGCATGCCACCTTCCGCAATATCTGGTTTGCCTCGATCGCCTCCAATCTCGGCACCAACATCCAGAATGTCGGCGCGGCATGGATGATGACCTCGATCTCGAATTCGGAGAGCATGGTGGCGCTGGTTCAGGCCTCGACCACGCTGCCGGTGATGCTGTTCGCGCTCGTCGCCGGCGCGATTGCCGACAGTTTCGACCGCCGACGGGTGATTCTCGCCGCCCAAGGCTTCATGTTCGCCGTCTCCGTGGCGCTGGCGCTTGCGGCGGTTGCCGGCGTGATCACGCCGTGGATGCTGCTCGCCTTCACCTTTCTCATCGGCAGCGGCAATGCGCTCAACAACCCGTCCTGGCAGGCTGCCGTCGGCGATATGGTGCCGCGTTCCGACGTCCCCGGGGCGGTCACGGTCAATTCCGTGGGTTTCAACATTACCCGCAGCGTCGGCCCGGCCGTCGGCGGCACCATCGTCGCCATCGGCGGTGCGGCGGCGGCATTTGTTGTGAACGCGCTGAGCTATCTCGGCCTGCTGACGGTGGTCTTCCGCTGGAAATTTGTGCCTCCGGAAAACCCGCTGCCGCGCGAGAAGATGACCACCGCGATCGGCGCCGGGTTGCGCTACGTGTTCATGTCGCCCAACATATTGAAGGTGCTGTTGCGCGCCTTCCTGTTCGGCCTTGCCACGGTTTCGGCGCTGGCGCTGCTGCCGCTGGTGGCGCGCGACGTGATTGCCGGCGGGCCGCAGACATTCGGCATCATGCTCGGCGCGTTCGGCATCGGCGCGATCGGCGGCGCTTTCGCCAATGCAAGGCTGAGAGCCGCCCTTTCCAACGAGGCGATCATCCGCGCGGCCTTCCTGGTGTTCGGCGCGAGCGCGGTGGTCATGTCGCTTTCGACCTCGCTGATCATCGACTGTCTGGCGCTTTTCTTTGCCGGCGCTTGCTGGGTCATGGCGCTTTCGCTGTTCAACACGGTGGTGCAGCTGACGACGCCGCGCTGGGTGGTCGGCCGGGCCCTGTCGCTTTACCAGACCGCAGCCTTTGGCGGCATGGCGGGCGGAAGCTGGCTGTGGGGCTATGTCGCCGAAAACCTCACCATCACCCATGCCTTCCTGGCTGCGGCGGGCGTCGCGGCCTTCGGCGCGGCGGTTGGCTTCGTGTTCAAGATGCCGGCCTTCGAAAGCCTGAACCTCGATCCGCTCAACCGGTTCCGCACGCCGGAGCCCGCCCTTGGCCTCGTCGCCCGTTCCGGCCCGATCGTGGTCGAGACCCGCTTCGTGATCGCGGCTGAAGACACCCAGGAGTTCCTGCGGCTGATGGTCGAGCGCCGCCGCATCCGGCTGCGCGACGGCGCGCGCAAATGGGCGCTGATGCGCGATATCGAGGAGCCCGATGTCTGGTTCGAGACCTATCACGCGCCCACCTGGGTCGACTATGTGCGCCACAACCAGCGCCGCACCCAGGCCGATGCCGACAATTATGATCGGTTGCGCGAACTGCATCAGGAAGACGGCATGCCGCGGGTCCGGCGCATGATCGAACGCCAGGCAATCCCGCCGCGCGACACGATCTTCAACCGCCCCTACGACGCGCATCATCACCATCATTGAAGGGTGACGGGCGGCGTTTTCTATCAGTTCGGTTGGGCTTTGATTTGATCCGAAGATCCGGCAGCCCACAATCTCCCCCCTTGAGGGGGAGATGCCCCGACAGGGGCAGAGAGGGGT
>NZ_DEPM01000076.1:0-7001 GCF_002358775.1 Martelella sp. UBA3392 | reverse complement strand
GAGGGGTGAACCCTATCCGAGAGCACGGAGATTGCGGCTTTTAGGGCTTACGCCCTTTACCCCTCTCTGTCGCTTTCGCGACATCTCCCCCTCAAGGGGGGAGATTGATTGAGGGCTATGCGGCCACTGCTTCAAGCAATATCTGCTTCAGCACAAATCCCGGCAGCCCTGAAACTACCGCATCAATTCGTTCTTCAGCGCTGGCGTCGGCCAGCAGGTCTGGCTGACGCGGTTTCTCGCCTGCCAGTCGCCGATGGAGCGGCGGGTCTTGTAGCCGACGAGGCCGTCCGCGCCGCCGACATCATAGCCCATGCCCTCGAGCTTGCGCTGCATGGCGGCGACATCGGAGCGCAACAGCGTGCCGGTGCGCTGCCAGGGCTGGGCAAAAGCGCCCATGCCGTACTGGATGCGGTCGGCGAGGTTGCCGACGAACAGGGCGTAAAGGTCGGAATTGTTGTATTCCTTGAGCACGTAGAAATTCGGCGTGACGATGAATTCCGGCCCGTAGCGGCCCTGCGGCACCAGCATCATGCCGGGCTTGCGCAGTTCCTCGGCGGGAAACGCCTTGCCGTTGACGCGGGTGATGCCCTGCTTGGTCCAGGCCGAAATCGCCCGGGCATTGTCGGGCCCTTCCTGGGCGCAGGAGACATTGTCCGGGATCACCGCCTCATAGCCCCAATCGCGCCCGCGTTCCCAGCCATCGCTTGCCAGATGCTTGGCGATGGTGGCGAGCGAATCGGGCACCGAATCCCAGACGTCGATGACGCCGTCGCCGTCGAAATCGACGGCATAGTTCATGAAATTGGAAGGCATCAGCTGCGGCTGGCCGAAGGCGCCGGCCCATGACGCCTTGCGTTTGTCCAGCGGGGCCGCGCCGCTCTGGATGATCTGCAGCGCGGCGATGAATTCGCGCTGGAACATCTCCTGACGCGATCCTGTCATGAACGCCTTGGTGCCGAGCACCTGGAGAATGTCGTATTTCTCCTCCGCCGCGCCGTAGCCCATCTCGCGGCCCCATATCGCGAGCACGATGCGGCCCGGCACGCCGTAACGCGCCTCGATCCGGTCCAGCACCGGCTTGTACTGATTGTAGAGCTGACGCCCTTTCACTGCGAGATAGTTGAGATTGTTCTCGCTGAAATAGGGACCGGGCTCGGAGAATTCCGGCTGCGTCTGTTTGCGCTGCGCCGGCGGCTTGGTGCCCGGCGGCACCAGGTCCGGCAGCGACCAGTTGATCGAAAGCCCCTGCGTCACCCGGTCGTAAACCGATGCCGATACCCCGGAACGCAGCGCCGCCTGGCGCATGTCGGTCGCAAGCCACTGGCTGAACTGACGATCGACGCTCGCTTTATCATAAGCGTTGGCGACGGAGGAGAATTCCGCCCCGGCAAGGAAGGCGAGCGCGATCGCAAACAGGGCGCAAATGATGCGTACGGCCATGAACGGGCGTGATCTGGTCATTCCGGCTTCTCCTTTTCGCGCGGATTCTCGGGCATCAGGGTTACCGAATGATAAATCAATTATGGCCGCTTCAGGGCAATACGATGGCGTTTGTGGCTCTCAGGCCCGTCCCGCCTCGACATCGGCGCCGAAGTCGTTGGTCTGTTCCTGCCCGGGCTTGCAGTACCAGTAAAGCAGAACGAACAGGCCGATCACGGTGAAGCCGATCAGCTGCCACCAGCCGCTGCGGCCGACATCATGAAGCCTGCGCGCGGAGATCGCGATCGACGGAATCAAAGTTGCCAGGTTCCAGAGCCCCTGCAGATAGCCGACCTTGCCGAACAGGGCCGAATCAATTCCGCCGAGAACGCCGCTGATAATGATCGTCCACAGCACCCAGAACCAGAACGCCCCGCGCGAGGACCGTCCGCTGAAAAGGGCATAATTCTTGAACGTAAGCTGAAACGCCTCGACGAAACCGACATTGCGGTGATCGCGACCGACGATCGAAGATTGTGATTCCGACATGATTTTCCCCTGTTGTCCCGGCATCAGACTACGCCCGGTGCGCAACGAGCGCAATAAGCGCGCATTCGCTATATTGCGGCTCCGTTCTTCCCAAGCACGCCCTCTTCGGATAGGAAGCACGGGACCGCGTCCCGGCACCTTGCCGCCCGCGGCCGTACGCCCTTGTCGTCAAAGTTTGAGGTCGGCTGAAACTCATGACTATCGGTTGGATCGAGGCCGCCTTTCTGGGCCTGTTGCAGGGGCTGACGGAATTTCTTCCGATCTCCTCCAGCGCGCATCTGCGCATCGCCGGCGCTTTCCTGCCATCCGGCGCGGACCCGGGTGCGGCCTTCACCGCCATCACCCAGATCGGCACCGAACTCGCCGTGCTGGTCTATTTCTGGTCCGATATCATGCGGATCGCCAAGGCCTGGCTCGGCCACAATCTGCGGCTCGGCAGCGGTTACGACAGGGCCGACGTGCGGATGGGCTGGCTGATCATCATCGGCTCGCTGCCGATCGTCATCCTGGGCCTTCTGTTCAAGGATGAAATCGAGACCTCGCTGCGCAATCTTTACATCACCGCCGCGATGCTGATCATCTTCGGCATTATCATGGGGATCGCCGACCGGATCGGCGCCAAGCGCATCCGGCTGGAGCAACTGAGCTGGCGCGACGGCATTCTCTTTGGCTTTGCCCAGGCGATGGCGCTGATACCGGGCGTGTCGCGGTCTGGCGGCACGATCAGCGCCGGGCTGCTGCTCGGCTACACCCGCGAGGCGGCGGCGCGTTATTCATTTCTGCTGGCCGTGCCGGCCGTTTTCGGCTCCGGCTTCTACCAGCTCTTCAAGAGCATCGGCGAGGATAATCCGGTCGGCTGGGGGGCAACGGCGCTTGCCACCGCGATCGCCTTCTTCGTCGGCTACGCCGTGATCGTCTTCTTCCTGCGGCTGGTCTCGACCCGCAGCTACATGCCGTTCGTCTACTACCGGGTGGCGCTCGGCGCAGGCCTTCTGGTCCTGCTCGGACTCGGTGTGATCAGTCCTGTTGGCTGACGGTCACCCATCATTAATCCTTCGGTGGTTAGATGGGCCGCAAACAATCACGTGATCGGGTCGTGTCGCGGCTTCTGGCCGGGCGTCGATCCGTGACCTACGCGACGGAAGCCAGATGTCTACGCTCTATCACCACCCGATGTCCGCCGCCTCACGCTTCATTCGCCTGGTGATCGGCGAATATGCCTTCGAGGTCGACATGATCGAGGAGCGGCCATGGGAAAAACGCAAGGCCTTCCTGACGGCCAATCCCGCCGGCACGCTGCCCGTCTATGTCGATGACAATATGCGGGCGCTTTGTGGCCCGTTCGTGATCGCCGAATTCATGGACGAGACTCATGGCGTGCTCCAGCGCGAACGCCGGCTGCTGGCGGAAGAGCCGTTCCAGCGCGCCGAAATCCGAAGGCTCACCGAATGGTTCCTGCTGAAGCTCGAACAGGACGTCACCCATCCGCTGTGCCGCGAGCGGGTCTACAAGCTGCAGATGAGCACCGAATATGGCGGCGGCGCGCCTGATTCGCGCGTGCTGCGGGCGGCCCGCGCCAATATCCGCCAGCATATGAAATATGTCGCCTGGCTTGCCGGCAGCCGGGGATGGCTGGCGGGCAAGCGGATGAGCTATGCCGACCTTGCCGCCGGCGGCGCGATCTCCGCGCTCGATTATCTCGGCGAAATCAACTGGGACGAGACGCCCGCCGCCAAGGAATGGTACCAGCGTCTGAAATCCCGCCCCGCCTTCCGGGCGCTGCTCGCCGACCGGGTGCGCGGCGTGGTGCCGGTTTCTCACTACGCCGATCTGGATTTTTAGGCCGCAACGCGCCACCTTTGGGAAAGCATCGTCCTATGGGGCGATCAACAAAATGGCGGTGGCATGGATGAGCGTACCGAAAAGCTGAAACAGTTCCTCCGCGAAGAAGCCCTCTCGCAAGGCTTTTCCGCATGCCGGATCGCGCGCGCCGAAGATATGCCTGAGGCGGCGCAGGCGCTCGCCGAAGGCATCGCCAAGGGTCATTACGGCGAGATGGCCTGGATGGCGGAAACATTCGAACGCCGGTCCTCGCCGCTGAAGCTCTGGCCGGAGGCCCGTTCCGTCATCATGCTTGCGATGAATTATGGCCCGGAAGACGACCCGAGGCCTCTGCTGAAACGGAAGGACCGCGCCAATATCTCAGTCTATGCCCGAAACCGCGACTATCACGACGTCATCAAGGGAAAGCTGAAGCAGATCGCCGGACGGTTCGCCGCCCGCAGCGGGGCCGACGTCAAGGTGTTCGTCGATACCGCGCCGGTGATGGAAAAGCCGCTTGCCGAAAAGGCCGGCATCGGCTGGCAGGGCAAGCACACCAATCTGGTCAGCCGGCAATTCGGCTCATGGCTGTTCCTGGGCTCGATCTTCACCACCGAAGACCTTGCGGCCGATGCCGCCGAACGAGACCATTGCGGCTCCTGCCGCGCCTGCCTCGACGTCTGCCCGACCAACGCCTTTCCGGCCCCCTACCGTCTCGATGCGCGGCGCTGCATTTCCTATCTCACCATCGAGCATCACGGCGTCATCCCGCTGGAGTTTCGCGAAGCGATGGGCAACCGCATCTATGGCTGCGACGACTGTCTCGCCGCCTGCCCCTGGAACAAGTTCGCCGAACAATCCTCGGAGATGAAGCTGATCGCGCGCGACGACCTGAAGGCCCCGCGCCTGTCCCAGTTTCTCGGCTTCGACGATGCCGCCTTCCGCGCCTTCTTCACCGGTTCGCCGATCAAGCGGATCGGTCGCGACCGTTTCGTCCGCAACTGTCTGATCGCCGCCGGCAACAGCGGCGACGCCACGCTCGCTCCGCTCTGCCGCCTCCTGATCGATGACGACAGCGCGGCCGTCCGCGCCATGGCGGTCTGGGCGCTGGCGCGGCTTCTGCCCGGAAAAGAATTTGCCGCATTGGCAAGAACACGCTTACATGAGAGTGATGAGACCGTCCGCCACGAATGGCAACGCGAGGAGGAGACGCTATGCATCTGATGATTTTCGGCGCCGGATATTCCGGCAAGGCGATCGCCACGGCACTTGCTCCCTCCGCCAGCCAGGTCGCCGGCACCACGCGCAGCGCGGAAAAGGCAGCTGACCTCGGCCATTGCGGCATGGAGGCCTTCGTCTTCGACGGCAAGACCATAGATCCCGCGCTCGGCCACAAGCTGTCCTGTGTCACCCATCTGGTGCAATCGATCCCGCCCGGCCCCGACGGCGACAGCCTGCTGAACATCGCCAGCAGCACGGCGCATAGCGAACTGCCGGACCTGCAATGGCTCTGCTATCTCTCGACCGTCGGCGTCTATGGCGATCATGACGGCGCATGGGTGGACGAGACCTCCGAATGCCGGCCAACATCGGAACGCTCGAAACAGCGCCTGGCCGCCGAGCAGCAATGGCTGGAAACCGGCGCGAAACACGGGCTTCCGGTCGCCATTCTCCGGCTTTCCGGCATTTACGGCCCCCGCCGCAACCCGTTCCGCAAGCTGATGGATGGAACGGCGCAACGGGTGATCAAGAAGGGTCAGGTGTTCAACCGCATCCGCGTGGAGGATATCGCCTATGCCGTGGCCTTTCTGGCCGAGCGCGAGATCGGCGGCATCTTCAACGTCACCGACGACGAACCGGCCCCCCCGCAGGACGTGATCACCGAAGCGGCACGGCTGATGGGCATCGAGCCACCGCCGGAAGTGCCGTTCGAAGAGGCCGACATGACCCCGATGGCGCGGTCGTTCTGGGGCGAGAACAAGCGGGTGAGCAATGCCAAGCTGCGCAAACTCGGCTACGAATTCGAGTTTCCGAACTACCGGCAGTCGCTGAAGCAATTGTGGGATATGCGGGCGTATTGACGCCGCCCGCGCCGCCTACATCCCGACAGCATACTGCTCCCAGGCCCCGCCCGGCGCGGTGGCCGCTGCGAGCGCTGCGAGGTTCTGCTGCGCCTCATCGGCCGAAACGCCGGCGGTGACCACCCGTTGGGCCTCTTCCTGCTTGCCCTGAAGCGCCAGAACCAGCCCGAGATTGACCCGGACATCGGAACTGGCATTGCGCTGGTTCACGGCCTCGCGGAGGAAGTTTTCGGCCGACGGCAGATCATGCGTCAGCACATAGGAGGTCGCCATCGCCGACAGCACATCGGGATTGTTCGGCGACAGGCTGAGCGCCTTGCGATAGCGCATCCGCGCTTCCATCGGCTGGCCCATCTGATCGAGGATCGTGCCCTCTTCGTTATAGACGCGCCAGTCATTGGGGCTGAGGCTTGCAGCCTGCCGCACGGTTCTGAGCGCATCCGGATAATAACCGAGCGCCGCCTGGGACCTGGCATAGAAAAGCTGTGCCTCGCCGGAACCGGGGTTGAGGGCGGCCACCTGCCGCATCACCTCATTGGCCTTTTTGTAATCGCCGGTCGCCTTGAGATATTCCGAATATTCGATGCCGGTGTTCAGCCGGCCGGGACGGGAAAGATAGGCGCTTTCCAGCCGGTAGCTCACCTCAGCCTGCTGCGACAGCGAAAGCCCGGCGAAATCTTCCGCCATGCGGTAGCCGGAAGTGTTGATGCCGCCGCCGCGCACGCTGGCACAACCCGCCAGGGCAACAAGGCCGGCGGCGAGCAGGATCGCCGCGCGCGATGCATGGCCGGTGGGATTGTTCGTTTTCATGCAATCTCCGTCTGTTCTCAGCGCCTCGATCGGCGTATGGAATCACCGTCCACCGCCCTTGGTTACTTTACAGAAAGTTTTTTCGCGCGAAAGTATGCGGAAAGACCAGATCGAGCAAAGCCACATGCCGCACTTCCAGTATATCGCCCGCCCCCTTCCCTTCTGTCCCGCCGACGCGGCCACAAGGCCGCTCCACGCGCTTGTCCAGGGCGAGACGGACAAGCTGCCGGATAGCATCCGCGCCTTTGCGAGCGCAGCCGGCTTTGCGGGAAACGAGGGAGAGTTCCTGCTGGTTCCCGGCGGCGATGGCGGCCTTGGCGC
>NZ_DEPM01000133.1:0-12432 GCF_002358775.1 Martelella sp. UBA3392 | reverse complement strand
CCTGAGGCTCGGCGCGCGCGCGACATCGCGCGATATCGCCGCGCGTGTCGCCGATGGCGACCGCAAGCCCGATGCCATCATCTGCGCCGACGGCGTCTGGTCCGCCAGCCGCGGCCGGATAGAGGGAAGCGCGACAGCGCGGTTTTCCGGCAATATCGCCTGGCGTTTCGTGGTCTCGTCGGAAGACACGCCGGCCTTCCTGAACCGCGAGCACATAACCGCCTTCATGGGCCCGAGCGCCCATCTGGTGGCCTATCCGCTGCGCGATGTCAGCGGCTTCAACCTCGTGGCGATCGCCGCCGGCGCCAATCCGGGCGAGACCTGGGACGGCAATGCCGATCATAGCTGGCAGGTTGCGCGCGAAAAGCATTTCGGCGGCTGGAACGGCGCGCTCAAGCGGCTTTTCTCGAAGGTCTCACCCGCGGCCTGGCCGCTTTACGAGGTGGGCGACGGCCGCTGGCACAATGGCGCGGACACCATCATGATCGGCGACGCGCTGCATGCGATGATGCCGTTTTCGGCGCAGGGCGCGGCCATGGCGATCGAGGACGGCTTCGAGCTTGCCGCCTTTCTGGCCGAAATGCCCGCGCCGACAGCCTTTGCGGCCTTCGAGGCCCATCGTCGCCCGCGGCTGGAGCGCCTGAAGAAGCGCACCGGCCTGAACAGGTTCGCCTATCATGCGCGCGGCCCCTTCCGGCTCGGCCGCGACGCCGTGCTGGCCATGCGCTCGCCCGATTCCCTTGTCCGGGAGCTGGATTGGCTTTATGGCTATGAGGCCTACGGTCTTCAGCAGGCTTGAAGGGCTTGTGCGAATACCGAAACAGCCGGTTGCTCCCGCCGTCGTTCATCCAGGCTTCAGCTTCCGCGCGCCATAATCCATTTTGTGTTAGCATCGGCTTCAACACTTGATTTCGGGAGCAACCATGAGAGCAAGCGCCGTTTTGAAATCCGCCGGCATCGCATTGGCGGCAGCGTTGATGTCGGTCCAGGCGCATGCGGCGACCACCGCCTACGCCACGTCCAACGTCAATCTTCGCGCCGGCCCCTCGACATCCTACCCGACCGTCACCGTCGTTCCGGCGGGCGCCAGTCTCGTCAATAATGGATGCCTTGCCGACTATAGCTGGTGCGACGTGTCCTACGCCAATTATCGCGGCTGGCTCGCTGCCCGCTACATCCAGATCGTCTACCAGAACCAGCGCCAGACGCTGTCGCCGGCGATCGCCTTTACCGCCGGCGTCGCGATTACCGCCTTCTCCCAGTCATACTGGAACAACTACTATCGCGGTTATCCCTGGTACAATACGTGGGGCCGCTACCCGCCCTATTATCCGCCGCACCCCTATTATCCGCCGCCTGGCTGGCGCGCCCCGCCCGGCTGGGGTGGTCCGCCGCCCGGCTGGCGCGCGCCGCCCGGATATCGCCCGCCATGGGGCGGACCGCGTCCGGTTTATCGCCAACCGCCGCCGCCGCATTATCCGCCGGTCGGCCGTCCCGGCTATCGACCGCCGCCGCCCTATTATCATGGCGGTCCGCCGCCCGGTTATCATCGTCCGCCGACCGAATTCCACGGCGGTCATCGCGGGGGCCGGTGGTAAAAAAACAAGCCGGCGATCGCATCCAGTCGCCGGCTTTTCTGTATTGACCGGAGAATATGCGGTTGCCGCTACACGGCCCGCGCCGCCGCCAGCCCCTTTTCGAGATCGGCCATCAGGTCCTGAACATCCTCAAGGCCGATCTGCAGGCGGATGAGCGGGCCATCCAATGGAGCCTTGCTGATCGTGCGGTTGGAAAGGTTCACCGGCACCGCAAGCGATTCATAGCCGCCCCAGGAATAGCCGATGCCGAACAGGTCCAGCGCGTCGAGGAAGGCGTGCTGGCGACGACGGAAGGCCCCTTCTTCCGCGGCAAGCACGATCGAAAACAGTCCGGTCGCGCCCTTGAAATCACGCTTCCACAGATCGTGACCCGGAAATGACGGCAGGCCGGGATGCAGCACCCGCGAAACGCCCGGCTGGCCTTCCAGCCAGGCCGCGATTTCGAGCGCGCTCTTCTGGTGATGGGCGAGACGCACGCCCATGGTCCGCAGCCCGCGCAGGATCTGGTAGGCATCGTCCGGCGCCGCGCACATGCCGGTCCAGGTGTAATGTTCAAGAAGCTGCGGGAAGCAGCGCTCATTGGCCGAGGCCGTGCCCATCAGGATATCGGAATGGCCCGACGGGTATTTGGTCGCCGCGTTGAGCGACAGGTCGACGCCGAAATCGAGCGGCTTGAAATAAAGCGGCGTCGCCCAGGTATTGTCCATCGACACAATCGCGTCATGGGCGTGGGCGATGTCGGACAGGAGCCGGATATCCTGGATTTCGAACGTGTTCGAGCCGGGGGATTCGGTATGCAGCAGCCTGGTGTTAGGCCTGAACATGCCCTCGATATCCGCCCCGAGCGCCGGGTCGTAATATTCGACCTCCACCCCGAGCCCTGTCAGAACGTTATCGGCGAAACGACGGGCCGGATCATACACCGAATCGACGATCAGGATGTGGTCGCCGGGCCTGAGGAAGGCCAGCCAGGGCATGGTGATCGAGGCGAGTCCCGAGGGATAAAGCAGCGTGCCGGCGGCGTTTTCCAGCATGGTGAAGGCCGCGTTGGCCGCATCCGTGGTCGGCGTGCCATGGGTGCCATAGGTGTATTTCTGGTTCCCCTCCACCGTCGTCCTGGCATCGGGAAACAGCACCGTGGAGGCATGCACCACCGGCGGATTGACGAAGCCGTGAAAGGCGTGCGGGTCGTTCCCGCAATGGGCGAGCTTGCTATTGTCCCCCAGCTTAGAGGCGGCATCTGGTATTCTGGCCATGGCATCCAATCGCACGGTTGTGAAAAACGCACCGGTGTTTTGGAGTTTTGCGGAAGGTCGGTCAAGGCTGAACGATTTCGCGGTAGTTGATCGATAGTCAACAAAACAAACAAGACAACGGCCTGCCCTGTTTCCCAGCAACGTCACGCACAGTTTTTGGCTCCCTGCCCATTTATTAGACTAAAGTGTACCTTTTCCATGAAAACAGACCATTTTTGACAGCCGAGTATTGACCATCCGGAAAATAACGACTGTGATAAGTCCGCTCGCCCCGAGGGGTAGCGGGCAGTTGTCGTTACCGGCCTGAAGCTGAACTGGTCGCGGCGGCAACTCGAGATTTCAACGATAAACAAAGGTTGGGAAAATGAGAAAGACGATTCTGTCAGCCGCGATCGGCGCAGTAGTCTTGGGTCTTGGCGCCCAGGGCGCTGCGGCCGCGACACTTGACGACGTGAAGTCCAAAGGAACGTTGACCTGCGGCGTCAGCACAGGCCTGCAAGGCTTTTCCGCGCCCGACAATGAGGGGAACTGGTCCGGTCTGGACGTTGACTATTGCCGCGCTATCGCGGCCGCGATCTTCGGCGATCCCGACAAGGTGAATTTCGTTGCCCTGACGGCAACCGACCGTTTCCCGGCGCTGCAGTCGGGCGAAGTCGACGTGCTGAGCCGCAACACCACCTGGACGCTGTCGCGTGATACCTCGCTCGGCCTCGATTTCCGCACCGTCAACTACTATGACGGCCAGGGCTTCATGGTGCCGAAGGATCTCGGCGTTTCGTCGGCCAAGGAACTTTCCGGCGCTGCCGTGTGCGTTCAGTCCGGCACCACCACCGAGCTTAACCTTGCCGACTACTTCTCGTCCAACGGCATGGAGTACAACCCGGTCGTTTACGAACAGCTCGAAGACGTCAACAATGCCTTCAATCAGGGTCGTTGCGACGTTTACACCACCGACCAGTCGGGCCTTTATGCGATCCGTCTGACGCTCACCGATCCGGACAACTACATCATCCTGCCGGAAATCATCTCCAAGGAGCCGCTCGGCCCGGCCGTGCGCCAGGGCGACGACCAGTGGGGCGACATCGTGTCGTGGGTTCACTACGCGATGTTGAACGCCGAAGAATTCGGCATCACATCGGAAAATGTCGACGAGATGGCTGAAACCTCCGACAATCCGGGGATCAAGCGTCTGCTCGGCACGGAAACCGACAGCAAGCTCGGCGCCGACCTCGGCCTCGACGAAAAGTGGGCCTACAACGTCATCAAGCTCGTCGGCAATTACGGCGAGATCTTCGACAAGGACGTCGGCTCCGGTAGCCCGCTGAAGATCGACCGCGGCCTGAACGCGCTGTGGACCGATGGCGGCCTGCAGTACGGCCCGCCGATCCGCTAAGGCAGGTTATAATCTTATAAAATCAGGCGCATGGCGGAATTCCGCCATGCGCCGTATAAAATAAGAACCCTTTCGGGCAACAACCTTTCGGGCAAACCGGGGAACACATGGCTGACACGACAAGCAACGCTCCCTTGGGGGAGTCGCGGGCTGCCGCACTTCTATACAATCCCGCCGTCAGAGGTTTCGTCTACCAGTTGGTGACGGTTATTCTGGTGGTCGGATTTGTCTGGTGGGTCACAGACAACACCATCACCAACCTTCAAAACGCCGGCATCGCGTCAGGTTTCGGCTTTCTCGACAGCCGCGCCGGCTTCGATATCGCGCAGACGCCGGTCGCCTACAACAATGACATGACCTATGGCCGGGCGCTTGTCATCGGCATCATCAACACGGTCATCGTCTCGGTCGCGGGGATCGTGACAGCGACGATTATCGGCTTCATCGTCGGCATCGGTCGGCTTTCCTCGAACTGGCTCGTGGCCAGGCTCAGCGAAGTCTATGTCGAGATCTTCCGCAACATTCCGCCGCTGCTGGTCATCTTCTTCTTCTACACCGGCGTTCTGGCGCTGTTGCCCTCGGCGCGCGATTCGATCGCGCTGCCGCTCGATATCTATCTCAACAATCGCGGGCTCGCCTTCCCCACGCCGATCTTCGGTCCCGGCTCCTGGCTGATGGGTGCGGCGCTGGTGGCGGCGATCGTCGCCGTTGTCGCGCTTGCCGTGTGGTCCAAGCGCCGCCAGATGGCGACCGGCCAGCAATTCCCGACGATCAGGGTCAGCATCGCGATCCTTATCCTGCTGCCGCTCATCGCCTATTTCGTCTCCGGCATGCCGGTGACCTTCGACATTCCGGTCAAGGGCCGCTTCAATCTGGCCGGCGGCGCGGTGATCGGTCCGGAATTTATGTCGCTCTATCTGGCGCTGTCGCTCTATACCGCAGCCTTCATGGCGGAGATCATTCGCGGCGGCATTCTCGGCGTTGCCAAGGGCCAGACGGAAGCTGCCGGGGCGCTCGGCCTGCATCCGCGCAAGGTCACCCGTCTCGTCGTGGTGCCGCAGGCCATGCGGATCATCATTCCGCCGATGACCTCGGAATATCTGAGCCTGACCAAGAATTCCTCGCTCGCGGTCGCGATCGGCTATGCCGATATCGTCGCCGTCGGCAAGACCGTCCTCAACCAGACGGGTCAGGCCGTGGAGGTGGTGACGATCTGGATGATCATCTATCTCACGCTTTCGATCCTGACATCGATCTTCATGAACTGGTTCAACGCCAAGATGGCTCTGGTGGAGAGATAAGATGGCGCAAGATCTGGCTTATGTCCGAAAGGAAATGCAGGCCCAGCAGCCTGCGCCGAAGAAAGAGGGAACCGCCATTCAGTGGGTCAAGGCCAACATGTTTGCCACGCCCAAGGATTCAATTCTCTCGATCATCGCCATCGTCTTTCTCATCTGGGCGATCCCGCCCATGGTCGAATGGCTGCTGATCAACGCCGCCTGGACCGGCACGGACCGCGCGACCTGCGCGACCGTAGCCCAGGGCGGTATAAGGCCGGATGGCTGGAGCGGCGCGTGCTGGGCCTTCATCGGCAACAAGATGGATCAGATCCTGTTCGGGCGCTATCCCGACCCATGGCTCTGGCGCCCGATCCTCGTTGCCGTGGTCTTCACTGCCCTGCTGATCCCGATGCTGATGCCGAAGGTGCCGCACAAGGGATGGAACGCTCTGGCGCTGTTCATCATCCTGCCCATTATTGGATTCTTCATCATCTACGGCGGCGTTTTCGGCCTTCCGGTGGTCGACACATCGGACTGGGGCGGCCTGATGGTGACGTTGATCCTGTCCTACTTCGCGATCGCGGTCTCGCTGCCCTTCGGCATTCTGCTGGCGCTCGGGCGACGGTCGAAACTGCCGGTGGTGCGCACCCTCTCGATCATGTTCATCGAAGTGGTGCGCGGCGTTCCGCTGATTACCATCCTGTTCATGGCGAGCGTGATGCTGCCGCTGTTCCTGCCGGAAGGCATGACCATCAACAAGTTCCTGCGCGCGATCGTCGGCGTGTCGCTGTTCATCTCCGCCTATATGGCCGAGGTGATCCGTGGCGGCCTGCAGGCGATGCCGAAGGGACAGTTCGAGGGCGCGGCCTCGCTCGGCCTCGGCTACTGGCAGACCATGCGGCTGATCATCCTGCCGCAGGCGATCAAGCTGGTGATCCCGGCGATCGTCAACCAGTTCATCTCGATCTTCAAGGACACCTCCCTGGTCTCGATCATCGGCATGTTCGACCTGCTCGGCATCATCAAGTTCAACTTCACCGACTCAACCTGGGCCTCGCCCGTCACCCCGATCACCGGCCTGATCTTCGCCGGTCTCGTTTTCTGGGTCTTCTGCTTCGGCATGTCGCGCTATTCCAGCTTCATGGAACGCCATCTCGACACCGGACACAGAAGCTAGATTTTTGAGAGAACCGCAATGACAAATGTAGAGACTGTAGACACCTCCCACATGACCGTCTCGGATACCGAGGTCGCGGTCGACATGATCAACGTCAACAAGTGGTATGGCGACTTCCACGTTCTGCGCGACATCAACCTGAAGGTGATGAAGGGCGAGCGCATCGTCATCGCCGGCCCGTCCGGTTCGGGCAAATCCACGATGATCCGCTGCATCAACCGGCTGGAGGAACACCAGAAGGGCACGATCATCGTCGACAATATCGAGCTGACCGACGACCTGAAGAAGATCGACGAGATCCGCCGCGAAGTCGGCATGGTGTTCCAGCACTTCAACCTGTTCCCCCACCTCACCATTCTGGAAAACTGCACGCTGGCCCCGATCTGGGTGCGCAAGATGCCGAAGAAGCAGGCCGAGGAAATCGCGATGCATTACCTCGAGCGGGTGAAGATCCCGGAGCAGGCGGACAAGTATCCGGGCCAGCTTTCCGGCGGCCAGCAGCAGCGCGTGGCGATCGCCCGCTCTTTGTGCATGAGCCCGAAGATCATGCTGTTCGACGAGCCGACCTCGGCGCTCGACCCGGAAATGATCAAGGAAGTGCTCGACACCATGGTGGGCCTTGCCGAGGAAGGCATGACCATGCTGTGCGTGACCCACGAAATGGGCTTCGCCCGCCAGGTCGCCAACCGCGTGATCTTCATGGACCAGGGCCAGATCGTCGAACAGAACGCACCTGCCGAGTTCTTCGACAACCCCCAGCACGAACGTACCAAGCTGTTCCTCAGCCAGATTCTGCATTAGGCTGGAGTGGACGGCAGATTGTGAAGGCGGACCTTGGGGCCCGCCTTTTTGTTGTGCCCTCAACGAGGGCGACGCGTCTATCTCACGACGGGCGGATGGCCACCACCAGCGCGGTCATTGCCAGCGCGAAAACCGCGATTTTCCAGAAATCCATGCGCTTCTTCAGGCCCGGCAGCCCGAGCGGCTTGATGATTTGAACCGCCATGGCGGCGATCAGCAGCAGCGATATCAGCTTGGCCATGTCTCTCCTCATCCGCCCGGCGCAACGGGCTTTCGCCCCTCATACAGCGACAGGCCGCCGGCGTCACCCGCGACAGCCATAATTCGACAGTGCAATTTGCCGCGCAGGTGATAGAATCGCGCCGGAACAAGTGCGGTTATGTTGCGTTGCAACCATACCCGCCAAAATTGATTTCAGATTACCCAGGTTCATTGATGAAACGCAATTTACTTCCCGTTTTCGCGCTGCTTCTCGGCACATTGTTTCTCTTCCTCGGCAATGGCCTGCACGGCCTGCTGCTGCCGCTGCGCGGCGCGGCGGAGGGCTACAGCGACACGGCCCTCGGCTTCATCGGCACATCCTGGGCGAGCGGCTTCGTGCTCGGCTGTCTGTTCGCGCCGAAACTAATCATGCGGATCGGCCATGTGCGCGCGTTTTCGGGCTTCATCGCGATCATCTGCATGGTGGCGCTGATGACCGGCATCTTCATCGATGAATATGCCTGGATCGCGCTGAGAGCGGCCACTGGCTTTGCCATGGCCGGCACCCAGATGATCATCGAAAGCTGGCTCAACGAACGGGTCGACAATTCCAGCCGCGGCGTGGTCTTCACCTTCTATACCGGCATCACCCTGTTCGGCGTGGTTGGCGGCCAGCTCGTGGTCGGCTTCGGCAACACCAACACCGCGATCCTGTTCATGGTGGCCGGCATTTTCTACTGCGTCGCCATGCTGCCGACGACCATGTCGAACGCGGCCTCGCCGCGGCCGCTTCAGGCGGTCAGGATCGACGTCAAGCTGCTTTACCGCAATTCGCCGGTCGCCTGTCTCGGCGTGCTGTTGACCGGCATCGCCAATGGCGCATTCGGCACGTTGGTGGCCGTGTTCGCGACGCGCGCGGGCCTGCCGGATGCGGAAATCGCCTTTCTGGTCACCGGCGCGATCCTCGCTGGCGCGGTGGCGCAGGTGCCGTTCGGAAAGATTTCGGACATGACCGACAGGCGCTATGTGATCGCGGCACTTGCCGGCTGCGCGGCGCTTGCCGCCATGCTGATATTCCTGCTCAAGCCCGGCGCGGAGGTTCTGATCGGCCTCGTGGTGATCTACGGCGCGACCGCCAACGTGCTCTATCCGATCACCGCATCGCACGCCAACGACTTCGCCCGGCCGGAAGACTATGTGAAGATCTCAAGCGGCCTGTTGTTCCTGTTCGGGATCGGCACGATCATCGGGCCGACGGTGGGCGGCCCGGTCATGTCGGCATTCGGCCCCTATGCACTGTTCATCATCACCGCCACCGCGCACCTGTTGATCCTCGCCTATGCGCTGCTGCGCTCTCGCCTGCGCGCGCCCGTGCCGATGGCCGAGCGCGAGGCCTTCATGGCGATGCCGGATGCCGCCACGCCGGTCTCCACCCGCGAGGGGGTTGCGTTCAGAACGCCGCCCCGGGAGTATGAGGAGGAAAGCGCCGAACGCGCGCCAGCGAACGAGGAGGCCGAGAATGTGGAACGAGGATGAGTCCGCGCCGAAAAAGAGCGATTATGTGATCGGTTCCGATCTCGAGCAGCACTCCGTCGAGGCGCTGAAAGGCTTCGCAGACGCGCTTCGCGCAGAGATCGAGCGCATCGAGGCGGCGATCGCGCGCAAGGGAAGCGGCGGAAAGTTTCTTCAAGAAATAGCGCCTTCCCGCCGCGTAAACGCAATATTAACCTTTCCAGGATTTTATTGGGGACATCCGCAATGCGGTATCGGAACCTCTGTCTTGATTCCGATCATCACCCTCTGACTTCAGAGCCGCCCGTTAGCGGCTCTTTTTTTTGCCTTTTCCTGATTGGCAGTGGGTATTAACCTTTCATTAAGAAACGTCTTGCGGTTTTGCGCTACAGGTATATTTGTTTTCGGTAGTGTCCAAGTCCCGCTCGCATGAGCAGGCAGCGTAGCCAGAGTAAGTTGATGACCAGTTCCGGGGCCAAACCCATAGATTTTGCCGGCAGGGCCGCAAGCTCTCCGCAATTTTACGCGCTTTATGCCGAGGGCATGAAGCTCGTGGAGACGACGGCGGCTTATCTTGATGGTCCAGGCCGGGCCGCCGCGAAAATGCTGAGCCCGCTTGGCACCGCGCTCTATTCCACGGAATCGATCCGGCTGACGACCCGGCTGATGCAGCTCGCCTCCTGGCTGCTGCTGCAACGCTCGCTCAACACCGGCGAGATGACGCTGGACCAGGTGGTGCAGGAGCGCCGCAAGCTCCGGCTCGGCGATGGCGACGATCGCATCCCGCACGGCTGGAAGGAACTGCCCCCCGGCTTCCGCGACCTTGCCGCCCACACGGATCGGCTCGAAGCGCGCATCCGCAAGCTCGACGACAGCCTGATGAAGACTGCAGCCGCGCAAGCCCCGGAAATCCCCGAAAACCAGGTGATCGCCCAGATCGACCTGCTGCAGACCGCCTTCGCGCGCCGCTGATCGGCCGCATCTGGCCTGTCCGCATCGCATTCCCTGCGACAAAACAGCACAACAAAAAACCCGGCGCCAAGGCCGGGTTTTCAAAATCATTGCTCGGGCAGCAATCAGATGCCGAGACCGCCGAAGCGCTTGTTGAACTTCGAAACGCGGCCGCCGCGGTCGAGCAGCTGCTGCGAGCCGCCGGTCCATGCCGGGTGCGAGGTCGGGTCGATGTCGAGGTTCAGCACATCGCCTTCCTTGCCCCAGGTCGAGCGGGTTTCGTATTCCGTGCCGTCCGTCATGACGACCTTGATCATGTGATAGTCGGGATGAATATCAGCCTTCATAACTCTCGTTCCTGCAAGCTCGTTTAAGGTCTGGCGGCCATTGCGCCGGCCGGGCCTATTGAATAAACAAAGCCGTGAGACCTCAAAAAGGCCACGGCTGTCGACAAGGTTGCGGTCGCTATACAGGAACGTGAGGCGAATAACAAGAGCCGCCGAAAGCAATATCAGAGGCCGGCGGAAACGAGGAAAATCCATTGAGCCGAAATGAACCAACCGGGGGCGACAGGGCGCGGGCGCTGAGCCCGCTCGCCGGACTTTTTCCCTATATCCGCGCCTATCGCGGCCTTGTCGCGGGCGCGCTGACGTTCCTGTTGTCGGCATCCCTCGTCACGCTGGCGCTTCCGATCGCGGTGCGCCGCGTCATCGACCACGGCTTTTCCGATTCCGATGCCCAGTTGATCAACAACTACTTCATCGTTCTCGGCCTGATGGCGCTGGCGCTCGGGATTTCGAGCGCGCTTCGCTATTTCTTCGTGATGATTCTCGGCGAACGCGTCGTGACCGATCTGCGCCGCGATGTGTTCAACAATGTCGTGCGGCTCTCGCCCGCATTTTTCGACGTCAACCAGTCGGGCGAGATCGTGTCGCGGCTGACGGCCGATACGGTGCAGATCAAGTCCGCCTTCGGCGCAACCGCGTCGATTGCACTCAGAAACCTGATCATGGGGATCGGCGCGCTGGCAATGATGGTCTACACCTCGCCCCGGCTCTCGGTGATGGTGATCGTCGCGATCCCGATCGTGGTGCTGCCGCTGATCGCCGCCGGCCGCAATGTCCGCTCCCGCTCGCGCACCGCGCAGGACGAACTCGCCGACGCCACCGCCTTTGCCGGCGAGGCGATCGGCGCGACCCGGACGCTGCAGGCGTTTACCGCCGAGGCGATGGCCGGCCGGCGTTACGGTTCAGCGGTCGAACACGCCTTCTCGGCGGCTCGCTCGACGCTGAAGGCGCGGGCCGGGCTGACGGCGGTCGCCATCAGCCTGGTGTTCTGCTCGATCACCGCCATCCTGTGGTTCGGGGCGCAATCGGTGCTGGCCGGCACGATGACGGGCGGCACGCTCGGCCAGTTCCTGCTCTATTCGGTGCTCGCCGCCGGCGCGCTCGGCCAGCTTTCGGAAGTCTGGGGCGAGCTGTCGTTGGCCGCAGGCGCCGCCGAACGCCTGAGCGAACTCCTGCACGAGAAGCGCGAGATCGCGGCCCCCGAAAATCCCCTGCCCCTGCCGGAGCCCGCCGCCGGCGCGATCAATATCGAAAACGTCGCCTTCCGCTACCCCACCGGCGGCGCGAAGGCCGGCGCGCTTTCGGGCGTCTCGCTCAATGTTCAGCCGGGCGAGACCGTCGCCGTTGTCGGCCCTTCGGGTGCCGGCAAGAGCACGCTGTTTTCGCTGCTGCTGCGCTTCTACGATCCCGATTCCGGCCGCATCACCCTTGACGGTCTAGACCTGCGCGATGTCGACCCGCAAGCGCTGCGCGCACGGTTCGCGCTGGTGCCACAGGATGTCGCGATCTTCGCGGCGAGCATCCACGACAATATCGCGCTGGGTCGGCCGGACGCGAGCCGGGAGGAGGTGCGCGCCGCGGCGATCGCCGCCCAGGCGGACGGTTTCATCGCCAAGCTTGAAGATGGCTATGACACCATGGCCGGCGAGCGCGGCATCACCTTTTCCGGCGGCCAGCGCCAGCGCATCGCGATCGCCCGGGCGGTGCTGCGCGATGCGCCGGTGCTGCTGCTCGACGAGGCCACCTCGGCGCTTGACGCGGAAAGCGAAATCCTGGTGCAGCAGGCGCTCGGCACGCTGATGCAGGGCCGCACCACGCTGGTGATCGCCCACAGGCTCGCCACCGTGCTCTCCGCCGACCGGATCGTGGTCATGGATGAGGGCCGGATCGTTGAGGAAGGCCGGCACGAAACGCTG